>JAFPQL010000057.1 GCA_017414145.1 Oscillospiraceae bacterium
AAAATGCGGATGTATTCGCTTGAGGACGGTCGCGAGCAGCTGCGCCGGTATAATCAGTTATCCAACAATATACCGAAAGTATGCCTGCGCTACAAGTCTCCCAATGCGGTGCTGGCGGAGTATCTGGCAGTCATGTGAGCGCCGGAAAGCCCAGCCTGTTCCGGTCGCCTGCGGCTCCCTCCACAGGCTGGGCTTTCCAATTCTGGTACTTCGTATTTTTTTGGAAGGAATCTGTCACCTATCATTGACATTCCTACAAAAAAAGCTGACATTTCCGGTCTGTTCCCTTGACAAATCACCGGAAATCCGGTATAATACCCATTGATTTTACAGAGTGCGGAAAGGGGAATCGCAGGAAAATGGACGATTCGTTGCGAATGGAGGAGAGCATCGTCAAGAAGTTCCGCCGGACGATCTGGACGAAATTTCTTGCCGGAATCAGGGATTATGCGCTGATCCGGGAGGGGGACCGCATCGCGGTCTGCATCTCCGGCGGCAAGGATTCGATGCTCATGGCGAAATGTATCCAGCGCCTGCAAAAATACAGCAAGGTGCCGTTTACGGCGCAGTACATTGTGATGGACCCCGGCTACAGTCCGCGGAACCGGCAGAAAATCGAGGAAAACGCGGCGCTGCTCGGCCTGCCGGTGCGCATTTTCGAGACGGAGATTTTTGACGCCGTGGTAAACATTGAACAGAACCCCTGCTATCTCTGTGCGCGGATGCGCCGCGGGCATCTCTACAAGGCGGCGCAGGAGGCCGGCTGCAACAAAATTGCGCTCGGCCATCACTTTGACGATGTGATCGAGACGATTCTCATGGGGATGCTCTACGGATCGCAGATTCAGACGATGATGCCGAAGCTGCACAGCAGCAATTTCCCCGGCATGGAGCTGATCCGTCCGCTCTATCTGGTGCGCGAGGATGACATCATCCGCTGGCAGCAGTACAACGGTCTGGAGTTCATACAGTGTGCGTGCCGCTTCACGGAGAACCGGCAGGTGTATGACGACGGCAGCAGCAATTCCAAGCGGCAGGAGATGAAGCTCCTGCTCAGGCAGCTCCGCGCCGTCAGTCCCGCGATCGACATGAACATTTTCCGCAGCGTGGAGAATGTCAATCTCCGCACGCTGATTTCCTATCACGACGGAGACGAGGTGCATCACTTCCTCGATCATTATGACGAGGTCTGATGCGGCGTCTGCATGAAAAAAACAGCTTCCCGCTGCGCGATATGCCGCTGCGGGAAGCTGTTTTTGATTGATCGGGATTATCCGAGCACGACGACGATTTCGTTTTCAGCCGCAAGTGCTT
Source organism: Oscillospiraceae bacterium (assembly GCA_017414145.1). The sequence goes on from JAFPQL010000057.1 coordinate 1,315, forward strand.
CGGCAGGGAGGAAATTGCCCTCGACCGCCTTGCCGTTGACCGTCATGGACCTGACGCCGGCCTGCACATGATCGGGATTCTGAATGTCGATGCTGAGCCATTTTCCGCGGAACGCCTTGCGGATTTTGAAGCCGTCCCAGTCAGAGGGGACAGACGGGTCAATGCGCAGACCGTTCAGCTCGGTGCGCATTCCGCAGATGCCTTCCACGCATCCGACCATGACCGTCGATGCGGTGCCGGTCAGCCAGTGGACATGAGAGCGGCCGGCGAAGGGCGAGCGTTTGCTCTCCGTGAACTGTCCGTGGACATACGGCTCCATGACGCGGATTTCCGCTTTGTCGTTCATTGCGGCAGGGGAGCTCTCCATGAAGTAGGTGAACGCTCTGTCGCCGTGGCCGAGCAGTGCTTCCGCGAGAATCAGCCAGCCCTGCGACTGCGAGAAGATGCCGCCGTTTTCCTTTGTATCGGGGTTGAAGATGTGCATGAGCGCGCCGTCGAAATAATGGTCGATATAGGGCGGCTCCAGCAGCTTGGCGCCGTAGGGCGTATTGAGAATGCGGTAGACGCTGTCCATTGCAGCTTCCGCCTGCTCCCTGGAGGCAAACTGTGAAATGACCGACCAGCTCTGCGGATTGAGCCACATATTGGCTTCGGGGTCATGCTTTGCGCCGACGACAGTGCCGTCCTCGCGGATGCCGCGGATAAAGCGGTCCTCGTCCCAGCACTTTCCGAGCGCATCGGAGAGCGCGGCCTGTGCCGATTCCAGATAGGTGAGATATTCGCTGTCCTGCTTGGCCTTTGCCATTTCCTTCATCTCGCGCATCGCGTACCAGAGCTGGAACGCGACAAAGGTGGATTCACCCTTTGCGCCGAGCCGCAGGCAGTCATTCCAGTCCGCGTGCAGACCGGCAGGCATATTGTGCGCGCCCAGACGCTCCATCGAGAACTGAATTGCGCGCTTGAGGTGACCGTAAACCGTGTCCTCACCGCCGTTTGCGTAGACGATGACCTCGTCGAGGAATGCCTGATTGCCCGATTCGCCGATATACTTGACAATGGTCGGGAAGAGCCAGAGCGCATCGTCCGCACGGTAGGA
>JAFPQL010000058.1 GCA_017414145.1 Oscillospiraceae bacterium
CAGTATATCATCAGCAAGCGCATCAACTATGCCAAGCGGCTGCTGCGCTTCACGGACAAGCCTGTCGAGGAGATCTCCGAGCTCTGCGGCTTCAACGACCAGAGCTATTTCTCCAAGCAGTTCAAGAAGGCGGAGAACGTCACCTGTCTCGCCTTCCGCCGCCGCTGGCGCGACTGATCGGTTTCCCCATGCAGCCTCCGGCGGAGCGAGGGCTGCGGCTGCCGCGCGGTGCATGTTTCCGCGCTGGACGGCTTTCTGCCGGAATTTCCGCTGGTGTTCAACACAGTGCCGGCACCGGTGCTGGACGGCGACCGGCTCGCAAGGCTGCCGAACAACGCTGTTGTCATTGAATTGGCTTCGGCGCCGGGCGGGGATGACAGCGGAGACAATCCGCACCGGGGCGGAATGCGGAATTAGAAATGAGAAGTGAGAAATGAGAAATGGTTCCGCCGCTTTCGGTTTTGCTGCTGATTGAAAGCGATTCTGGGAGCCGTGACGCCCTAAGAAGGCGCGCCAGCGCCGTGTGTTGCACAAGGTTGGGAGGCTCCGCGTATATGTACCCGGAGGAAATCGCCAGCGGGGGCTCCCCGCCCCGCAGCCATTATTCTTTTTTCTTTTAGCGAAGCGCTGTATTGCGCTGCTCCTTCAAAAATGAACCGAAAGACGTGAGACGATGGAAAAGCCGGACGTGAAAAAGTTCATATTTGCGCTGATTGCGGCTGCCGGCGTGCTCGCGGCGGGCGGTGCGGGTCTTTTTGTGCTTGTGAACGAAAATCCGCGCGCGCAGATGACCTTCCGCGTGACCTCGCAGACCGCTTCCGGTTCCGAATTTGAAGCGGCGGCAAGTCCGGCAGACCGCATGCCGGAGACCTCTGCTGCCGAAAGTACATCTGTGCCGGAAATCCAGGAAACGACAACGACGCCGAACCGCGACCTCAATACCGCCACGGAAGCGGAATTGCAGCGCGTGAACGGCGTCGGTGCTGCTTTGGCGGAGAGAATCGTGCAGTACCGCACACAGATCGGCGGATTCCGGCGGCGCGCGGAGCTCTGCGATGTGCCGGGCATCGGGGAAACGATCGCCGCCCGCATCATGGAGGAATTCGGGATTCCCGATGAGCTGCCGCCCGAAACGTCGGCTGTCACGACGGCGGCATCGGCAACAACCGCGGCGAAGCCGGTCACGACAACAGCGGCAGCGGCGACCGAAGCCGAAACGACCGTCACGGAGACGCACCCGGTCTACGCGCTCAACGAGGTCACGATCGCGGAGCTGCTGACCGTTCCCGGGATGGACGAGGAACATGCACAGTCCATTCTGGAGCTGCGCGAAAAGATCGGCGGCTACGGCAGCGTCTACGAGATCTGCTATCTGGATTTCAGCGCAGAGTATGTCAAGCACACGCTCAGCGAATACCTCTATGTTGAGGATGACCCGAATGCCTGACCGCTATTTCGGCATGCGCGACTGTGCCGCCGGGTAGAAATCCTCGCCCGCGATCTGCCCGAACTGCCAAGCATGGGCGCGGCTCTTTCGCACCGCACAGCCGCCGACCGGCAGATCGCAGACCAGATGCAGCGTCGGGTCGAGGTCGCAGAGCTCCGAGACGCTCAGCACGACCGCGTCCTCCTCGGTGTGGTCGCAGCCGCAGACAAACTCCCACGAGTTGTCGCTGAAATGGTGACAGACCGTCGTGATGTCGTGACTGCCCTCCAGCGCATGGATGCAGGTGAGCACGAGCAGCCCGGGGCGCTCGCTGAACGGAAAATGTGCCATGGTGATTACCTCCGGATGAATGTTGTACTATATAATAATACACGATTTTATC
>JAFPQL010000059.1 GCA_017414145.1 Oscillospiraceae bacterium
AGTTGCAGTTGGTGCGCTCTGCATCGAGAATGTCGTCCTTGCCGAAGTGCTCCCACTCGCTGTTTCCGCCGGTGATGTAGGTGTGGTGCGAGGTGACCATATCCCAGAAGGCCTCCGCGTAGGCAAGGCAGCGCGAGGCGTCGATTTTCTCTCCGGCGACGGTTTTGCCGTCCAGCGCGATATAGCGCTTCAGTACGCCGAGAAACTTCGGAATGGTCGTGTTGGCGTGCTTGCCGTTCAGGACATTCGCGCCGCCCTTGAGCACGGCCTCGTGCAGCGCCGTCTCGTCAAAATAATGTGCGGCGACGGCGTGGTCGTCCTTTCCGGTCAGCAGATAGAGCTCATAGAGGCAGTCGTTCATGCCGCCGTATTCGATCGAAAGTACGGTGCTGTGCGTCCGCTGATCCCATGTTTTGCAGCGGGCGAGCGTCCAGTCACCGAGCTCGGACGCAATGGTTTTTGCCGTTTCACTGCCGGTTGCCTTGCAGACATCGACCAGCCCCTGCACGAGCTTGTGCATTGTGTACCACGGCACCCACGATTCGTCGATGATGTTGGTTTTTCCCTGCTGCACAAGGTCAAACTGCACTTCGACATTGCTGCTGTTCTTTACCTGCCCCGCCCAGAGAAAGCCCTTTTTCCCGCGGGAATGCTCCTGACAGATGCGCATTCCGGAGAGGAGTGCGTCGAGCTTGCCGGAGACGGCGCTGCGCTGCGCGGCGGTCAGTGAAGGGTTCTGAAAGGCCTGTGCGAGCGCCGTGAGGTAGTGCCCGATTGTGTGGCCGGCGATCAGCGTGTTCTCCCAGCCCTTGTACCGCTGTGCGCCGTTCGTGCTGAGTCCCGCGTTTTCGCGGAATCCCGCCAGCAGCCGCTCGGTGTCAAAGGAGAGCAGATATTCGATCTCCTTTGCGAACGCGTTGGTGCAGTAGCTGTCGGTCATCGTGATCTCGCTGAGGCTGAAATCCGAAATCGGCATCTCAGCCGCCTGTACGGTCCGGCCCGCTGTCCGCTCCGGTACGGAAAGAAAACTGCCCGCTCCCAGCAAAAGGGAACAGGCAGCCGCGGCAGCAGACAGACGCAGTGCTGTCTTTTTCATCTCTATGCCCCCAAAATCCCAATTTCATTTTATTTCCTGTGACCGCTTCTATCCTGTACGGTCAACTTTCGTTTGTCTCTGATAGCATTATATCGCTTGTCAGCATAAAATGCACTGTATATTACGCAGAAAACATGGACAAAATAAAGCGAAATGCGCAATATTTATTCGGTTTATCTGATTTCTTGCGATTTTGACAGCAGACAACCTTTCAGAACTATCATACAACTATCGGGAGTTAAGCGGACAACCGCACGCGCTTGTCTGAAAAAAAGCATCTCCCGCAGCGCTGCGGAAGATGCTGAAACGGTTTTTGGTTCTCCGGCACGGTCAGGCCAGCCGGACGACCAGCGTGACGGCAAAGCAGCCGTCCGCGATCTCCGCATAGACCTCGCCGCCCATCAGCGACATCAGGCGCTTGCAGATGAACAGCCCCAGACCGTTGCCCTGAATGCCCTCCGCGTTGCTGCCGCGGCGGAAGCTCTCGAAAATCTGCGGCAGTTCCTTTTCGTCCAGCGAGCAGCCGGTATTCCGCACGGTAATCAGCTCACAGCCGTCCATCTGGTCCGTGCTGATCTGAATGCGTTTTCCGTCGCCGTATTTGATTGCATTTTCGATGAGATTCTGCACGCACTCCGCCAGACGGTCGGGGTCGCAGGACAGCAGACAGTCGTCATACGGCAAAATGTCAAACGCCGTTCCGGTATCCGCAAACTGCGGGACATACCGGGCGCAGATTCTGGCAAACAGCTGGCTGAGGAACAGTTCGCCCGCCGTCACCTCAAACTGCATGAAGTCATTGCCGGCGGCGTTCGTGATTTCACTGACAAAGCCCTCGATCTCGTCTGCGCGGCGGTCGATGCGCTCGGCGGCGGCGCGGCATTTTTCCGGATCGCTGTAAAGCCCCTTTGCGAGCGCCTTTGCATTGAGCTTGATCGCGGCCAGCGGCGTTTTGATGTCGTGCGAGAGCGAGAGGAGCAGCAGCTTTTTGTCCCGCTGTACGGTGATTTCCTTGCGGCGGCTGTCCTCGATCTGTTCGCGCAGGAGATTGACGCCCCAAGTGAATTTCCCGAAGAACCGGCTTTTTTCCTCCGGCAGCTCGACGGCGAGATTGCCCCTTGCGAGCTCCTGCGGCACCTGATTCAGCCTGCCGAACGGCAGAATGATCTGCCTTCTGATGTAAAGGAGCAGCGCGGTCATCAGCAGAAACAAAATGCCCAGTATGCAGTTCACCGCAAAGAGGTTCTGATGACCGGTTTCTGTGACATATTCGGCGCGGTAGAGCGTTCCGCCGGCTTCCAGAATCAGGTAATGCGCATCGCTGCGGTACAGATCGCCGTCACTGTACAGCCCGGTGATATGCGGATATTTTTGCAGGTCGCAGGTTCCGGTTGCCCGGAGCTCATCCGTCAGACGCTTGGCTTCCACGCGGTATATCCCGTCGTGCTCCCGCGGCGAGCGGATCAGAATGACATTCAGAACCGCTGTCAGAATCAGAAATGCCGCAATCATGACGGCACAAAGTCTCTTGAACGCCCTCATACGAACTGATACCCCACGCCCCAGACTGTCAGCAGCCGGCGGGCGTGTCTGGGATCGTCGCCGAGCTTCTGCCGCAGCCGGTTGATGTGGACATGGAGCGTTTGCAGCTCCGAATCGCTGTCGCTGCCCCAGACGGTGTTGAACAGATACTCTTTTTTGAGCGTTTTGCCCTGATTTCCTACCAGCAGCGCCAGCAGGTCGAATTCCTTTGCCGGCAGGTCGGCAGGCGTTCCGTCGATTGTCGCGGTACGCGTGACGAGATTGAGCGTCACGCCGTCAGCCGAGAGGATCTCCTGCTGATACCGCCGCTTGAAAATCCCTTTGATCTTGGCCAGCAGAATGTCAATGTCATAGGGCTTTTCGATGTAGTCATCCGCGCCGAGATCCAGACCGCTGAGCTTGTCCTCCTTGTCCGTCCGTGCGCTGACAATCAGAATCGGCGTATCCGCCTGTGCGCGCAGTCCGGAGCAGACCGCAAAGCCGCTGACATCGGGCAGATTGATGTCCAGCACCACGAGTCTTGCGCCGTAGCGCGCAAAGAGCTCCAGCGCACGCGTCCCGCTGTCCACGGCAGACACGGTGTAGCCCTCTGCGCGGAGAAAATCCGTCAGCAGGGCAGAAAGCTCTTTGTCATCCTCCACAATCAGGATATCAGTCATATCATCACCATCTGCAAAGATTTCGCCGGCTCCGGTTCAAAGGAGCTGTCTGCCGAATTCATACGCGGCGTCCAGATGCGCCGCAGCGTCTGCGGCTTCCCCGCCGCCGGTCAGGCCGCCGCAGAACAGCGAGCCGGACAGCTCCGCCTTCTCAAAGCAGTCCACCCAGCCCTGCAGGCCGCTGACGGCTTTCTCCGGGACAAATGCCTCGTCCTCTGCGGCTGCGGACAGCAGGTACACCTTCCGGAAGCGGTAATCCGCGCCGTACAGCGGGTTCAGACGGTCCAGCAGTGTTTTCATCTGGCCGGACATTTCGTAGTAATAGATCGGCGTGACGAAAACGAGCGTATCGGCGGTCAGCACCTGACCGGCAATCGCCGCCGCGTCGTCCTTCTGAATACATCGCTGCGTTTTCTGACAGGCGAGACATCCGATACAGAAGCGGAGATTCTTCCCCTTGAGGGAGATTGTTTCAACATCGTGGCCGGCAGCTTTTGCGCCGGCTGTCAGCCGTTCTGCGAGAAGATCGGAATTGCTGTTTGCGCGCAGGCTGGTGGTAATGACGAGGATTCTGCTCATGACGGGGACTCCTTTCGGCGGCGTTTTGTCAGCCGCTGTGCAGTTTTTATGATCTGATTGTAACATACGGGCGGTATCTTTGTCAAGCAGCGGGCGGGCAGTGCCGTCAGGCGGCGGAACGCCCCGCATAAGAAGCACCCGGCAATCACTCCCAGCGGATGTTCCGCAGCGTGACGCTGTGTACGCCGCAGGCCGCGGCATCCCCGATCCTGCCAAGCTGAAATTTCAGATCGGCGGTCATGTCACCGGAGAAGGTCACATCGAAGCTGTAATGCGTAGTTTCCGGCGTCAGCCGGATCTTCCGGTCGAGATACCGCGTGTAGGAAGCATCCTCCGCCGTGACGACCATGTCTCTTTCGGCTGACGATGAGGCGTCAAAGGACAGCGTGTGTGTCTCTCCGGCGCGAACCTGCTGCCCGCGGATCAGTCCCATGACCGCGTACTCTGTTTCGCCCGGATTCCGGATTGTGATTTCCGTTTCGCCGTCCCTGTTGATGAGGCCGGCGTCCGCGCCTTCGAGATAGAGCTCCAGCGGCAGAGAGGTCACCGCCGCGGGGGCAAATGCGCCGCTGTCATACACGCGGACATAGTCGATGTCAAAATGTCTTTCGCCGTCCGCAAAGACGGTCGGGTCGGCGTAGATGCCGTCCACGCCGTCAAAGTGTCCGCCGACCGCGAGATTGAGAATCAGGTAGAAGTTCTGGTCAAACGGCGCGGGAAATGCGCGGTTTGCGGAGTACCAGTCCGTCTGCGTACTATACAGTACATCATCGGCATACCAGCGGATTTCGCCGCGCTCCCATTCGATTGCGTAGCGGTGCCAGTCCGTCGCCGAGGTACCGGCCGGGAACCGGTAGTCCGCGGTCAGACAGCGGTTGTCCGGCCAGACATCCCCGAAGTGTACCGAGCCGCAGACCTTTTCCGGCGTACTGCCCCAGCCCTCCATGATGTCAATTTCGCCGGATGCGGCCCAGCCGCCGTAGACGCTGTCCTCCGGCAGCATCCAGATTGCCGGCCAGAGCGATTTGCCCGCATCGCAACGCGCACGCACCTCGATGCGCCCGCCGCAGACCGAAAACAGATGCTGCGTGCTGAGCCGTGCCGAGGTGTATTCGTATGTGCCCTGTACGGCATCGGTATAGGGCTCTTTCCGCGCCGCAATCGTCAGAACGCCGTCGTGAACGGACACATTCGCATCGGTGTAGAACTGCTGCTCATTGTTGCCCCAGCCGTTTGTGATGTAATTGCCGTCGGCATCGAGCTTCCAGTTCCCGCGCTCATAGTCCCATTTGCTGCGGTCAAGGGTGCTGCCGTCAAATTCATCCTGCCAGACCGGCTGCGGCGTCCCGTGCAGCAGGCCGCGCTTCATCAGCGCCAGATCGGCGGCGTTCCATCTGCCGTCGCCGCTGAGGTCAAAAGCTGCGCTGTCAAGACTGCCAGCCGCCGCGGCATCACACAGCAGAAATGCCCGCAGCTTCTGCACATCCTCTACGGTGTATGCGGCCGGTTCCGCCGCCCGTACCGCCGGACTGTCCGGACTGCCGCATACCGGCAGCAGCAGCAGGGCGATTGCGCCCGCGGCGTGCCGCGCACACAGTTTTTTCATGGTGTCACCTGTTCCTTTCCGTTTCCGCGGATGACGGCGGCGTTCAGTAGCTGCCGCTGATGCGGCTGACAATCAGGACCGCGAGAATCGCAAGATATGCCGCCAGCTTCAGCAGCGGAAAGGCGCTGATCCTGCCGCGGAGCTTCAGGCAGACGGATGCGACGGAGAACAGCGTGAAGCCCAGCGCGAGAACATACAGTGTCCTGCGGAATACCGCATACGCCGTGACGCCCTGCACGATGCCGACAACGAATGTGACAAAGCCCATCCGGACGGTGAACCGGTGCAGCTTTTCCGGGTCGGACAGCTTTTCCAGAAAGCGGTCGGAGAGCTCCAGCGGGTTGAGCTTTCGTCTGCCGCGCATATAGATGATGCCCGTCACGATGCTGAACACACAGAGCAGGGCATAAAAGCCGGCGCACAGATACAGCAGAATGTTCATACAGTCAGTTTCCTTTCATCCCGGCAGGATCCGGACGGATTCCAGCGTAAAGCCCTCCTTGTCGAGCTGAACCTTCTTGCCGTCCTGCATGACGGTGTGATTCAGGGTAATCAGCTCGACATTCATCGCATCCGCCGGCACGGTGAAGGTCAGCGCAGCCAGTCCGTCCGCGCCGAAGGTGTATTCACCGAGCCTTGTGTCCTCGTTGTTGAACCATTTTCCGGCTTCTCCGGTGGATTCGTTGATGATGACGGGGTTCCAGTATCCGAATGCCATGTTGATCGCATTGCCCGGCGTCCCCTTGAAGACGCACTGCAATGTTTTGTTCTCCATGCCGTTGCGGAGCTTCCACTGGGCGGGTTTGGTCTGCGTGAAGGAGATTTCAAGCGGCTGCTCCGGTTCTGTCTGCCAGTGCAGAATCATGCGCTTGAGCAGAGAGAGGTCGCGGGCATCGAGCCGGCTGTCTCCGCTGAGGTCTGCGGCCTGCGGGCGCGCCAAGGTGATGCCGGGCTTTGCCAGCAGCCAGTCGCGCAGCAGCGACGCGTCTGTGAGATCGACGCTGCCGTCCGCGTTGACATCGCCCGTCAGGGTGTAGTCGTCTGCCGTCAGCTCAATTTGCACGGCGCTCAGTGCCGGCAGCTCCAGCGTGAACTGATTGTCCCGGATGTTCTCCACCGTTCCGAGCAGCCGGATTTCGGCAGATCCCGGCGTGATGCCGTAGACCTTTGCAGAACGGTAGTCTGCGCCGGACTGAATCTGCACCGCGGCATTCTGTGTCTCCGTCTGGCTCTTGTTCAGGAGCACGATATGCAGTCCGGATTCGTCGCTGCCGTCAATCGCGGCATAGGCGGAGCTGCGCGACGGATCCGGTACATCGGCCTGCACCAGCGTATCCCCGAACCTTGAGCCCTTGCCGTCATAGTCGGTGTAGAGACTGATCGCAGCATGAGTATAGCTTTCGTCCGGTGCAACAGCCCAGCTGCTCGCCATGTAGACCCCGTATTTTGCGAAGATGCCGAGCACATCCGCCTCCGCGACGGCGCCGGAAATCTGGTTGCCGCCGCCGAAGCTGTACTCTGTGAACGACAGCTTTGTGCCGGGATAATACTGCGCAACGGACGCGTTGACCAGCGGCAGAATGGGGAGAAATTGCTCATTGTACTGCCCGATCCAGCTGTTTTCCGTATAGGTCAGGTCCCACAGGCTGCGGGGCGCCTGAAGCCTTGCCTCAATGCAGTCGGTGTGTGTGTCGTCCGTGCAGGCGGTCACGCGGTCCGCGCCCTTTGCCTCGGAATAATAGTGCAGATCCAGCACATCGACAAGCCGCTGTCCGGCTGCCTTTTCCGCCTGCGCCATGCGGTCGAGAAAGTAGGAGATGAACCACGGATAGCCCGCGCCCTCGCTTTCCCAGTCCGGCGCGTTGTTGAAGGATTTATAGGCATTGAAGCCGTACAGCACGCCGCCGTACACCTCCGCATTCGGATCGACGGATTTGACCGCGGCGGCGTATTCCGCGGATTTTTCGACGATTTCCGCGCAGGTCGTCTTTTCCGGGTGCATTCTGGGATGCGTCCCCGACCAGATCGACGGCTCGTTGTCGAGCGAATAGGCCTGAATGCCGGTTTTCGTTGTAGAATCGCCGAGCGTCTGTACCAGATAGTTGACATACTCGTCGATGTATACGGCGTCGTCCGTCTTGTCAGGCGTCAGGGAAAAGGGCGCGTTTTTGCGGGCTCTGACAGGCACCCAGCGAGCGGAGGGCGCGGTCTCCTCCTCGGAAACGGCGCCGTCGGTATCCGCGGCCGCGTAGCCGGCCATCTGCACGGTCGTAATCCGGTAGTCAATCTGCCGTGCCGCCGTATCCTCGGCAAATTCCAGCGCGTTGGCGCCCGGTACCGCAAGGGAATCCTTTTTGAAATTCACGAGATAGGCGTCGGAATAATGCCGGTAATCCGCGCCGGCGGAGGACGCATTGTTCTCCCAGTTGTAAGCGGAATGGCGGTTGCCGCCCTGACGGGCAGAGAAGGCTGTGACATCCGGCGCCTCTCCGCGGCGGATGTAGTTGATGCCGTAGATATACGGGCTGATCGGTCTGCGGAACCCCGAAGTGTCCACGCGGACGGTCAGGTCCGGGCTGCTGCCTGCCTGTACCGGTGCAGCCGGAACCGCGCATACTGCTGTCATCAGCGCTGCGGTCAGAATTGCCTTTGCTTGTTTCATCATACCCACCCTTTCTTAGATGCGGCCGGTCTTACATCTTACATTATATCATATTTTGCTGTCTTTTTCAATAGTATAATTGCGATTTTTGGTGATATTTACGGAACAACCGTTCCGCGCCGGCAGAATTTGCCGGGGAAAACCGCACCGTGCCGGGATTGACAGACAGCGCGGAATATGATACAATCATCATAAGGCAACACCGCACAGATCGGACTGCGCCTCTGCACCGCCGGCTCTGTGCGGGATTGCCGAAAGGGCAGTCTGCCGTCACCGCGGATGCTGCTCATCCGGAAAGGGGCAGGTGGTGCAGAATGCAGGAACCGTTTGATTTGCAGAATTATCTGATCGCGGGCGTGGAACGGGTTGTTTCGGAGGCTGTGAAGGCGACGCTGAAAAATCCGAGAGAAAGCGCGTTTATGCTGCGATTTGCGGCGGCGAGCCGCGCCGCGTCCAAGCGGCGCAGAGCGGCAGAGGACAGCGGAGAGCATATTCCGCCGTTTTTGATTGCCAGCATCACGAGCCGGTGCAATCTGCACTGCGCGGGCTGTTATTCGCGCTGCAATCACGCGACGGTCGATGCCGAGCCGGTCAGTCAGCTCACGGCTGCGCAGTGGAGCCGGATCTTTGCGGAGGCGGATGCACTCGGCGTCAGCTTTATTCTGCTGGCGGGCGGAGAACCGCTGCTCCGCCGCGATGTCATTGAGGCGGCGGGCGGCATGAAGCAGGTGCTGTTTCCCATTTTCACAAACGGCACTTACATCGACGGGGCGTATTTCACGCTGTTTGACAAATACCGCAATCTTGTCCCGATTCTGAGCATTGAGGGCGGCCGGGAAATCACCGACGCCAGACGCGGCGC
>JAFPQL010000060.1 GCA_017414145.1 Oscillospiraceae bacterium
GCCCCGCCATGACCTCCATGGCCCGGCCGGGGTCGGACAGATACGCGTCGCTTTTTGAAACAGAGAGCAGATACAGCAGCCCCTCGCTGCCCAGTGTATCCGCAGTCACGGCAAGCATCATGACCAGTGACGCGCAGATCGTGAAAATCACTGTCAGAATGCCGTACTGTCTGCTCTCGCTCAGCACATCGTTCGCCGCCAGAAAGCCCGTGCTGCCAAGGCGGCTTCTGCCCAGATGCAGCAGACTGCGCTTGCGGAAGCGCTCTCCGGTCTGCCCGCTGCGCACGGCGTCAATCGGTGAGAGCCGGCTGACCTTCCGTGTGCTGCCCCAGCTGAACAGCAGAATCATCAGCACCACGGCCGCACAGCAGAGGATCCGGATGAGCGTGCTGTGACTGCTGCCGAGCACGATGTTCTCGCTGACGCTCCTGAGCAGCATCCGGTTGAACGGAATGCCCGCGAAATACCCGATCACCGCGCCGATCAGCGCAATGCCGAGATACTTCACCAGATAGAGCGCACGGATCTGCCCGTTCCGCAGACCGATCGCCTTCATGACGCCGATTTCACGGAATTCCTCCGAAACGGTGAACCCGATCGTGAACCGCAGCACGACGATTGCCACGGTCAGCAGCCCGATGCTGATCAGCAGAATCAGCACGGCGACGAGCATATACATGAAATAGGTCGTCTGAATCATCTTGTTTGTGCCGCTGAACAGAATGCCGCTGAAGCCGGTCAGCTCCGATTCCAGCGCGTTGGCGTCCGCCGTGTCGATGTAGAAGATCTGCCCCATGCTGTAGCTGTGAACCGTCTCGTCCGCGCAGAGCGTCTGAAAGTCTCTGCTGTTGAGCAGAAACCGCGGATTCCCCATCATTTCGGAGCCGAACAGCGCGTCCTTCACAAAGCCCGCGACCTCCAGCGGCAGCTCCGTATCGCCGAGACAGACCGTAAACCGGTCGCCCTTGCGGACACCCTTGCGGTCCGCGATGCCGCGTGACAGATACACCTTTCCCGCATCGACCTCCTTGACGATCCGGTCATCCGGGTCAAAGAAATTGAGCTTGGCATCTGAAATATCGCAGAGCACCACGACATTGGAATAATCCATCAGCTTGCCGCTGTCCGTCTGCATATTCTCCGCGGCGGCGTAGATCGTCTGCTCGGCGCGGAAGCCCGATACATACTGACTCTGCTCCAGCGCCTGTGCCGCCTTGTTTTCCCCGCTCTTGCTGCGCGAGATCACATAGTAGTCCGCCATGCCGGCTTTTTCAAAGTAACCGTCCAGACCGTTCGTGACCGCGAAAATATTGTTGACGGCGGGCGCCGTAAACATCGCGCAGATGATGACGAACAGCAGCAGAATGACATTCATTGTCTTTTTCCGCGTCAGGTCCTTTTTCAGAATTCTCCAGAACATTCCGAATTTCTCTCCTTCCGTTTCCGGTTCTCTGTGCCCTGATTATAGCACACAGATTCTTAACAAGTCTTTAACTTTCAGAAAGCGGCGTCCGCACGGGCAAATGGGCGGTTGACAATCCCGCGGGGAAGTCGTATAATGAAGATGTGCTTTCACGAAGCCTGACACACCGCAGAGAAACACAGAGGGGGATTTCCGTGAAAATTCTGAACACTGCGGCAGCGCTTTTGCTGTCCTTCAGCCTGTTCGGCGTGCCGATGCCGGTTTCTGCCGAAACAGCGCAGAACCGCTGCGGCGACCGGATCACATGGTCATTTGACGGCGCAGATACCCTGACGCTCTCCGGCAGCGGCCGGATGTGGGACTTTGAAGTATATTCCGATCCGGACAATCCGGAGCTGCCGGCGCAGACACCGCCGGTCAGCATTCCGTGGACAGCGTATGCAGACCGGATCCGGCGCGTCCGGGTCGAGGGGGACATCGAGAACATCGGCATCAAGGCATTCCGCGGCCTGTATGCGGCGGAGGAGATCATCCTGCCGGACAGCGTGCGGGAAATCGGCGGCTTTGCGTTCTATGAATGTACGGGTCTGCAAGCCCTGACGCTCCCGGACGGGCTGACCGCAATCGGTGAAAACGGCATTTCCCATACCGGCATCCGGGAAATCACACTGCCGGACGCAATCCGGCAGCTCGGACGGGAGGCGTTTTCGGGAAATCAGTCGCTGACAGCCGTCCGGATTCCGGAGGTGCCGCTGGAGATCGGCGACGCCTGCTTTGCATTCTGTCCGGCTCTGACGGAGATTGCGGTGCCGGATGCCGCGCTGTCTGTCGGTCAGAATCTCATGCTCGGCGACGATGCGTGGGAAACACTGCATCAGGACGATCCGTTTGTCATGCTGAACAGCTGGTTTCTGTATACGGTGCATCCGGCGGATGGCGAGGCGGTCATTCCGGAGGGGGTCACGGCGATTGACCCGCAGTGCTTTGATCCGTGGCGGGTGCCGACGCTCTGCGCCGTGACGCTGCCGGACAGCCTGACCGAACTGCCGGACGGCCTGTTCCGTAACAGCATCTATCTGCAATCTGTTCACATCGGCGCCGGCGTCCGCACACTGCCGCCGGAGCTCTTCCGGAACTGCCGTTCGCTGCGGGAGGTGACCCTGCCGGACGGTCTTTCGGTCATCGGGGCGGGCGCCTTTTCCGGATGCAGCGCGCTCCGGACCGTCCGCATTCCGGAATCGGTCGTGCAGATCGGACAGGATGCCTTTGCGGACGCGCCCTTTCTGGAATCGGAGGAGCTGCTGATCTGCGGAAACGGCATCCTGCTCAAATATAACGGCGGGCGGAATGTTCTGACGCTGCCGGCGGGCATCCGCGCCGTTGCCGACGGCGCATTTCTGCATACCGCGGTCGTGTCCCTCACGCTGCCCGATACAGTCCGGCGTCTGGAACCGGGCTGCTTTCAGTCTGTCATGCTGACGGAGATCATTCTGAACGACGGGCTGACGGAAATCCCTAAGGGCGCCTTCCGGGATGTCCGGCATCTTTCCGCGGTATCCGTGCCGGAGAGTGTGACGGACATCAGCGATCTCTGCCGCGATCCGGAGCAGATATTCACCGTATCCGGCAAATCAGGCAGCGCAGCGGAGCGGTTTGCGGACAATGCCGGTCTGCCGTTCAGCGACACCGGTTCGGTGCCGCACGGGCCGGACATGACGCTGCATCCGGAATCGGAATGCTGGTCGTTCCGGAACAGCTCTGCCGTCTTCGGAAAGGAGCGGGTGCTGTCTGACGACGACCGTGCGCTGCTGGAGCAGGCCGCGCTGACAGTCTCGGACAACTGGAGCGGCGCGTGCTTTGGAATGTGTGCAACGGTTCTGCTTGCGAAAAACGGCATCTTCCGTCCGCAGCAGATTGCCCCCGGCGCACAGACACTCAGCGAGCTCTCACCGGATCCCGCGGTGCTCTCTCTCATCAACTATTATCACGAGATGCAGCAGACAGCGGCATTCACGGAGCACACTTCGCAGGAGTATCTGCCGCAGACGATTTACCGGATGATCCGGACGGCGGAGCGGATTCCGGACGGCGCATCGCCCTTTATGATCTGCTTTGACAGCAGTGCGAACGGCCGTCACGCGATCATCGGTTACGGGACGGAGCACGGACGCTGGGCGTATATGGGACGGGAATGGACGGAGCGGATTCTGACCTACGACCCGAACCGCATTGATTTCGGCGACGCCAACTGTCTGTACTATGATCCGGAGGATTTTGCGGTCTGCATTCCGGCGTATCAGTTTCAGTGGAACGCCGCTGTTCCGGAGCACACGACCTATCTGACGATGTGCGGCGACACCGATATCCTCAACACGCTGCCGTATCCGTTTGCGGAACGGTTCGGCGCGGCGCTGCCTGCGGGAGATGTCAGCGGGGACGGCATTCTTGCGGGGGATGATGTGACGATGCTGCTGGATGATCTGCTGTGCAGAACGCAGCTTTCCGCGGCGGCGGCAAAACGGGCGGACATCACGGGGGACGGGAGGATCACGGCGGCAGATCTGGCGGCACTCAAGCGCGCCGTAATGCGCGCTGCCGCTTAAGACGGTAACATGGTAAGATGGTAACATGGTGCCAATGAATGTCGGGCGGGCAGCCGGCAGTGCCGGCATCCAATTCCTAAAGC
>JAFPQL010000061.1 GCA_017414145.1 Oscillospiraceae bacterium
AAAGGAGTGAAACACAATGGCGGGTTCCAGAAAGCTCGGCAGAGCCACGGATCACAGAAAGGCAATGCTCCGCGGCATGGTGACTTACCTGCTCGAAAACGGTAAGATCGAAACGACCGTTACCAGAGCAAAAGAGGTTCGTTCCATGGCGGAGAAGATGATCACCATTGCGAAGGGCGTTCAGGGCAACGACAGTGCCGCTGATCTGCACAACAAGCGTCAGGTCTTTTCGTATGTTACGAAGGAGAGCGTCGCAAAGAAGCTCTTTGACGAGATTGCACCGCGTTATGCGGAGCGCAACGGCGGTTACACCCGTATCGTGAAGATCGGGCCGCGCCGCGGTGACGCTGCTGAAATGGCGATCATTCAGCTCGTTGACTGATTTCTTTTCAAATGAAATGCCCCGCAGAATCATGCGGGGCTGACAAAGAAGTCTTTTGCCGTAGTACTTCTGATCATCTGTCAGAAGTACTATGGCATTTCTATTGACTTGAAAACTTCGCTTTGATGAAAGTCTTCAAAGAAAAGTCATAAAGAGAGAGGAAATTCGATTCGGCGGAGTGCATTCACAGTCATGCAGTCATGCCGCGTAAATAAGCACAATGCCCCTGAGCGCTTTGAACCGCTCAGGGGCAAACTTCTGCATGGGTATTCTGCAATTCTGCGGCACTTTTCTCTCCGCCGAAAAAAATCTGTCAGCAGGACTTGTCCCGACGCATTTCGCGCAGAAAATCTGATATGATAAGGATGCCGCAACGCATCCCCCAGATGATTCTGCCGAAAGGAGCCGATTTTCATGCGCCGTGCCGGAAAACTGTCCGTGCTGTTCTTCTCGTTCCTGCTGCTGACTGCCTGTGCAGCATTTCAGACGCATCAGCAGCCGATTCAGGCTCTGCCGCGCGGTCAGACGCTGGTGCAGCTGCATCTGGAGCAGAACGCGGAGGACAGGCGAATCTGCGCGTGGCTGCCGTATTTCTCCGTGTCTGCGCTGTTTGATTCGCCGGACGAATCCGTCTGCCGAAAGCGTGTCTCGCGCTGTCTCCACGCCGCGTCCGCACTCGGCATCAACACGCTGTTTGCCCATGTCTGCGCATTCGGCGAGAGCTTTTATCCGTCCGTGTATTATCCGGAGGCGAAAGAGGCGCACGGCCACGATGTCATGGAGATTCTGACGCAGGAATGCGCACGCGTCGGCATCGCGCTGCACGCCTGGCTGAATCCGCTCCGGCTCCAGACGGCCGATCTGATGAACGCGCATACGGGCGATGCGCGTCTGTGTGCGTGGTTCCGGTCGGAGCAGACCCGTGCGGTCAACTTCACGCTGTGGGACGGCCGCTATTATTTCAGTCCGTCGTCCTCTGCCGTATGGGATTTTCTTGCGGGAGCCGTCCGGGAGCTGACAGAGCAGTACCGCCCCGCCGGCGTACACATCGACGACTATTTTTATCCGACTCAGGACACGGCGTTTGACGCGGAGGTGTTCCGCAGAACCGGCGCGCCTGATCTGGCTGTCTGGCGGACGGAGCGCATCTCGGCAATGGTGCGGCAGATGTACCGCGCCGTCCACGAAGCCTCGCAGAACGCGGTGTTTTCGATCAGCCCGCAGGGGAATCTTCCGCTGAACCGTGAGAAGCTCTACGCGGATGTGGAGACATGGTGTGCCGAGCCGGGCTACTGTGACATCATGCTGCCGCAGCTGTATTTTGGGTACAAAAACGAGCTTTGCCCGTTTACGGAGACAGCGGCCGCATGGCGGAGCCTGCCGCGCTGTGCCGCCGTGAAGATGATTCCGGGGCTGGCAGCATATAAATACGGCGCTGTGGACCGGTACGCCGGCAGCGGGGAAGGGGAGTGGCAGACCGACCCGAATCTTCTGCTGCGGGAGTGTATGCAGGTGCTGGCGGACGACGGCTTTGACGGTCTGGCGCTGTATCATCTGGACTCTGTGCTGTCGCTGCCGGACAAGGCACAGTCCGCGCTGCGTGAAACGGTCAGCTGAGAGGCAATGTGCGCTGTCAGCCGGTCAGCAGCGAGATGCCGGGGAGCTGTTTGCGGCGGAGCCATTTGAGGTCGGCTGACACGGCGGCGAGTTCAGCGGGAAAGGCATCGCTGCACGCAGATCGTTCTGCCGGCAGGCGCGCAATCGCCTCGTTGAGATCGGAGAGGTTTTCGTTCGGGATCAGCATTTGCAGCCAGAACCGGCTGTGCTTCCAGCTTTGTTCGAGTTCTCCGAGCTCAGTCAGAACAGTTTTTTCGGGAGCGCATTCGGAGACGGTGCGCAGCAGGGCGTCGGTTTTCCCGATCAGGCGGTCGAACTGCATCAGCATTCCTGCCGCTGCCAGAATTGCCGCAGCCAGTATGCCGCACAGGATGCCTGCCGCAATGCGGATGTGGTCAGATTTCATGTGCAGTGCTCCTTTTTTTGCAGAGTGACGATGCGGTTCGCGCTGGCGGTCAGCAGATAGACCTGTTCGGGCAGCAGACCGGACGGCCGGAGCATTGCGGAAAGCTGCTCGGCTGTCATGCCTGCCGCCTCCATACCCGCCGGACTGATACAGCCGTCTGCGATCAGCACTTCGGGCGGCCCGTCATCACGGACGGTCATGCCGAGCTCGGCGCAGGTCGGCGTGCGGGCATCCGCGCATGGGTATGCGGAGACAGTCCCGTTTGTCTCGACGATTGCGAGCTGCACCTGTGACAGATCAAAGAGATTGCAGCCGCGCAGCGCTGTCATGAGGTCGTCGATTGAGAAGCGCAGATTGTGCATGATCTGCTGGTCGATGACGCCGTCACGGACAATGATCTGCGGGCTGCCGGAGAGCAGCCGGCGAAATCCGCGGTGCTTGAGTGCAAACCATGAGAGCAGCACCTCGGCAGAAATGAGCAGCAGCATCGGGGCAATTCCGATCAGCAGCGGCAGATTCGGGTCCTCGATCGGCAGGGTGGCGATGTTGGAGATCAGGATTGTGATGACCAGTTCGGTCGGCTGCAATTCACCGATCTGGCGTTTTCCCATCAGGCGGATGCCGAAGATGACAATGGGATACAGCACGAGCATTCGCAGGATACTTACAAGCATCCGATCAACTCCTTTTGGGAATATGGTGACCGGAATCCCGTCAATTATACAGCCGGGCGGGGAGCCCCCGCGGGCAATGACCTAAAGCCCGCCACAGGCGAAATCGGAGCACAGTCGCATTCGCGGCGCGGAGCCCGCGCTGGCAATGATCTATAGCCCGCCGCGGGCGGAATCGGGACACAACCAAACTACGCCACGATAGAACCATACAAAACCACCGGCGCCGCCATGTAATCACTGGCAGCGCCGGTTTCTGTAAAATAAGGTATCCGCTTCGCACAGGCGCAGAAAAGGGGGACGCCCTCTATCGCAGGGCGTCCCCCTCTTGCCGCAAGGCGGCAATTCACCCCCTTGCGGAGCTCTCCTTATGCGGGAGTGTTTCGCCGCCTGCGGGCGGCGACTTAGGGCTCTGCCC
>JAFPQL010000062.1 GCA_017414145.1 Oscillospiraceae bacterium
ACGGTATGAAGCTGGTCTCTCGTGACAATCTTGTTTGCGCGTTGGAGAAAGCGGGCTTTCGGGAGGTGCGAACGGACCAAAAGTCCGTTATGGGCGACGCGGGCCGCTGGCTCTGCGTGCGGGCAAAAAAATAAATATACAGTTGTTTACTGCATCTCTTCCCACCAACGGCCCCCAGTCCCTTTTCAAAGAAATGTTCTTCGCTCCTTAAAATCATAAAAAGAATAGGAAACAGAGCCTGCGTTCATTACGTCAGGCTCTGTTTCCTATCATTTCACATATCCGAGTTTTTTCAGCCAATCCATGACTTCCTTTTTCGCCTCGCCGCGGTTCTTCTGTGCCGTCGCGCCCTTCATCTCCAGCGCTTCGGTCACTTTCGCCTTCGTCGTGTCGGCGATATAGCGGTCGGTGCCGGAAAGGCCGCTGCCCTCGTGGGTGCAGAACGGCGCTACGGTCTTGCCTTCGAGCTTCACCTTGTCAAAGAACGTATAGCACGGCATCGGCAGGTCACCCCACCAGATCGGGTAGCCGAGGAAAATCACATCATACCCGTCCAGCGACTCCGGCAGCGCCGCGATTTCCGGCCGCACGGACTTGTCGTTCTGTTCGCGGTTTGCGCGGCAGCTGTCGTCCTGATAGCGGATATCCGCATCGGAATACGGCTCCGCCGCCTCGATGACAAGGCGGTCCGCGCCGGTCAGGTCGATCAGGTAATTCGCAATTTTCTCCGTATTGCCGGTGCGCGAGAAGTACGCGACCAGTGTATCCGTCTGCTGCTCCGGCGTCTGTCCGGCGAGCAGCGCCCGCTTCATCAGGCAGAGATCCACCGCATTCCAGCGACCGTCTCCGTTCAGATCATAGGACTTGTCCGCGAGATCGCTGCCGTCGGATTCCGCCAGCAGAAAGTCCCGCAGCGCCCGGACATCCTGAACGGAAGCAGACGGTGTTACGGGTGCAGTCTCCGCGGACTCTGCGCCGCAGGTGAAAAAGGACAGGGATGCAAACAGCACCGCGGATGCAAAAGAAATCAGATGCTTCATATGGATTACCTCTCCGGAAGGGATCATCGGCTTTCAGCCCGTGACCGCGGAGATCCGCGCCGCAGCAGCCACGGGAAATGTTCTTAAAGATAGTATAGCACATCTCCCGCAATATTACAAATACCTATTTGCTATGGTTTGCGATGCTTTTTCCGCATAGCTGCCGCTTACCGTCTGCGCAGAAACCTCGCATCCGGCTCAAACGGCAGCCGGTATGTTCCGCCCATCCGGTTCAGCTCCCGCAATTTGATCAGAAGCAGCTGCGGATGCACCGACAGCAAGGCCGCGGCGGCGGACAGGTCGCAGCCCTCGCGGAATACCGCCTGCATCTCCGATTCCTCGATCAGAAGATGCGCGGCAAACGCATTCGCTTCGGATTCCGTCAGGCTTGCCGCAAGATCCTCTGAAAACAGTCCCAGATCGTGCAGTCCCGCAGACCCTGCCAGCGCACGGTGGAGCTGGTCATGCCCGATTTCATGCGCCATGACCATGCGGGCCGTCTCCGGCTCCAGATCCGGATTGAGGAAAATCATCCGGTGCCGCCAGCGGTAGGTATACATCCCCAGCACCTGCACCGGCCGCGGCAGCTCGTAGATCCGGATTCCCGCCGCATCCGCAATTTCAAACGGGTCGCGGGTTCCGTACCGCCTGACCAGCCGGTTTGCCTTGTCATAAATCATCTTTGCGTCCATACGCACCTCCGTTTTTGAAATAAAAAGAACATAAGTTCTCGTTTGCCTATATTATAACGGATTTCCGCGGAATTGTCAAGCGGAAACGGCAGACAATTTCCGGAAGGGTGCCGCGGTGTATCCGGAGATTTCGTTTTCCGCGCAGATGTGTATATTTTCAGACAGTCACCGCATACTAACGCCAGATCAAGACAAAGGAGCGGTATCATGAACGAATGCAGCAGTCTGCTCTGCATCAGGCCGGTGTCCGTCGCGGCATGGAGCAGCATCGCGGGAAAAAAGGAGGGCGGGGGACCGCTCGGCGCCTGCTTCGACCGGATCGAACCGGACAGTCACTTCGGGAAAAAGACATGGGAACAGGCCGAAAGTGAGCTGCAGCGCCGCACGCTGATGCTGCTGCTCCGGAAAGCCGGCATCTCCGCAGACGCGCTCTCCTGCGTCATTGCGGGCGACCTCATCAACCAGTGTACAAGCTCGACCTTTGCCGTCCGGCCGCTGAACATCCCGTATCTCGGCATATTCTCCGCCTGCGCCACCTTTGCGGAGGGGCTGCTGCTCGGCGCCGTCCTGACCGGCAGCGGCGTGCCGCGCTGTGCCGTGCTGACCTCATCCCATTTTTCCAGCGCGGAACGGCAGTTCCGTTTCCCGCTCGCCTACGGCGGACAGCGCACCCCGAATGCGCAGTGGACCTGCACCGCATCCGGCGCGGCACTGCTGACGCCCGCGGATGAACCGCCCTATGTGCTCGGCGTCTGCCCCGGCAGGGTCTGTGATCTGGGGCTGACGGACGCCTCCAACATGGGCGCCGCAATGGCACCGGCTGCCGCGGACACCATTCTCCGGTATCTGGATGCCACGGACACCCGCCCGCAGGACTATGACGCCATTGTCACCGGCGATCTCGGCGCGGTCGGGAGCCGGCTGCTGCTGGAGCTTGCCGCGCAGAACGGCACAGACCTGTCCGCCGTTCACAGGGACTGCGGCGTGATGATCTTTGACAGCGGCGCGCAGGATACCCATGCGGGCGGCTCCGGCTGCGGCTGCTCGGCGTCTGTCGTCTGCGGATACTTTCTGCCGCGTCTGCGGGACGGCCGGCTGAAAAACATTCTCTATGCCGCAACGGGTGCGCTGCTCTCCCCGATGCTCTGTCAGCAGGGCGAGTCGATTCCCGGCATCTGCCACCTGATTCACCTCTCCCGATATCCGCGAAAGGGGCGTTTATCATGATGATTCTGCGCGCATTTCTCGTCGGCGGGCTGCTCTGCCTGATCGGTCAGATTCTGATTGACCGCACCAAGCTGACACCTGCCCGCATTCTGGTCGGCTATGTCGTCGCGGGCGTTGTGCTCGGCGCGGCCGGCATCTACCCGAAGCTGGTTGATTTTGCGGGTGCGGGCGCATCCGTTCCGCTCTCCGGCTTCGGCAATCTGCTCGCGGAGGGCATCCGGCGGGATGTCGCGGCGCACGGCATTCTCGGCCTGCTGACGGGCGGGCTGACCTCCGCCTCCGCCGGCATCACGGCCGCAATGCTGTTCGGTCTGCTGGCCGCCGCCTGCTTCCGCGCAAAGGATAAATAAGAGAAAGCGCCTCCGCGGATTGAAAACGGACGCCGGTCATGCCGCGGATTCAGGACTGTCCCGCAGGCGGGTTCCGGCAGCGCCCGTTTCCGTTCCTCGCGGCGCAGTGCCGGACCGCATAAGCTGAAAATGCCGCACTTTCACAAAAAGTTCAAAATTCGCGCCGTTGACAAACCGGCACAGATATGCTATAATGAAATCAGCGGCACAGCCGCGGAATCTGATGATGACAAAGGAGGATTTCTGCTATGGCAATGGATTTTTTGGATAAGCTTGCGGCTTCTGTTTCGAGAACTGCGAGAGGTGCCTCGGACAGCCTCAGAACCATGACTGATAAAAACCGCATCAACAAGGATATCGCCGCGATTGAGCACGAGCTGCGCGCACGGTATCAGGAGATCGGTGAGAAGTATTACACGGCAAATGCCGACAACCCCGATCCGGAGTATGCGGAGCTGTTCGCATCCATCCGCGAGCTGATGGACGCACTGGATGTCCGCCGCCGCGATCTGGACGCGCTGGTCGGCACCGTCACCTGCAGCGGCTGCGGCAAGCAGCTCATCAAGAATGCCCGCTTCTGTCCGTACTGCGGCATTGCCGTACCGGAGCCGCCCGCACCGCCTGCCGGAGAGACATCCGGCGTCTGCAAGAACTGCGGCGCTGTGCTGGCACCGGACGCTGTGTTCTGTGCGGCCTGCGGCAACCGTGTCTCGGATGAAATCATTCACGCGGAGCCTGTCACCCCGCCAAAGCCTCTCATCTGCCCGAACTGCGGTGAGACACTGGCACCGGATGCGATGTTCTGCGCAATCTGCGGCACCAAGGCGCCCGGCATCGACTGAAAGGATGCCGGCAGATGACCGCTGATACCGCCGTCCTGCTGGTCTGCGCAGGCAATGCGACCAGAATGGGCGGAATTCATAAAATTCTGCACCCGCTCGGAAATTCAACGGTCCTGCTTCACGGGCTCCGCACCTTTTGTCAATGCGAAAGTGTGGCGGAGCTCGTTGTCGTTTGCAGAGAGCAGGATCTTGCCGAATTTCAGAGCATTCTGCGCCGTGCGGCACTTCCGCTTCCGGTGCAGGCCGTGACCGGCGGCAGCACCCGGCAGCAGAGCGTCATGCGGGGCTTTGCGGCCGTCCGCAGCGACTGCGAATATATTGCGGTACATGACGGTGCGCGTCCGCTGGTTCTGCCCGCCGACATTGAGCGCGTGATCGCCGATGCGCGGGAATGCGGCGCGGCCACCCTCGGCGTACCGGTCAAGGACACGGTCAAGGTCGTGCGCGGCGGCGTCATCGACGAGACACCGGACCGTGCGCTGCTCTGGCTGACGCAGACCCCGCAGGTCTTTCGCCGGACCGCTTACGCAGAGGCCGTGCGGCAGGCCGCCGCTGCCGGACAGGACTTCACCGATGACTGCCAGCTCATGGAGGCACGCGGCATCCGCGTCGCCATGACAAAGGGCGACTACTCGAATATCAAGCTCACCACACCGGAGGATTTCGCCGTCGCGGAAGCGCTGCTTGCCGCCCGGCAGAAAGGGAGGGACGACACATGACCCCGTTTCGCATCGGACACGGCTATGATGTCCACCGCCTGACAGAGGGGCGCAAGCTCATCATCGGCGGCGTGGAGATTCCGCACCGGCTCGGCCTCGACGGGCATTCTGACGCGGATGTCCTCACGCACGCCGTCATGGATGCGATGCTCGGCGCACTGGCGCTCGGCGACATCGGACAGCATTTCCCCGACACCGACCCCGAATATGCCGGCGCTGACAGCATTCTGCTGCTCCGCCATGTTCACGCCCTGATTCTGCACAAGGGCTGGCAGCTCTGCAACCTCGACGCGACCGTGCTCGCGCAGAAGCCGAAGCTCGCCCCGTACATCCCGCAGATGCGCACCCGCATCGCCGACGCGCTCGGCTGCGGCATCGACCAGGTCAGCATCAAGGCGACCACAGAGGAAAAGCTCGGCTTTACGGGACAGGAGCTCGGCATTGCGGCACACTGTGTCGTGCTGCTGGAGCGCAGCGGAAAGGGGATCAATCTGCGCCCCGAAGGCAGGGTACTCCCGCTGTAATATCCCGAAAAACGGTCGCCGCAGATATTTTTTCTTCGATTTTTCCATTCTTTCAGATTATTTTAATCTTTGGGTGCTAAACTGTAATCAATGAAACGAAAGCCGGTTCGCCGGACGGAGTTTCAGGTTCGATTTCAAGCCCCCATTTTCCCAATTTCTTATTTCCCTATTCCAATCTGAATTATTATCTGTTTTTAACTTGCGGACTGCCCAGTGCAGTCCATTTTTCTGGGGCAATTTCCTATTATGCAGATAGATTTATAGGGAATTCTGCGGACGGTGTCCGGTCAAACCCTATAAACATAGTGACTTTGTATGAAATGCTGAAGCAGGCGCCCGGAATCTGCCGAAAAAATGTGAGTTTGACGGGCGTTCCGCTCTTGCGGCAAACCGCACAATGTGGTATAATGATAGTAAACAAGGGATTCCGTTTACAAAACAGAGGAGGATTTCATGAAAATCTCGACAAAAGGCAGATATGCGCTGCGGATGCTGATTGACCTTGCGATGCACCAGAGCGAGGGATATGTTTCGCTCAAGGATATTTCCGAGCGGCAGGACATCTCCAAAAAATATCTTGAACAGATCGTTCCGATGCTGAACCGGAACGGCATTCTCCGCACCAACCGCGGCAACCGCGGCGGCTATATGCTCGCAAAGCAGCCCTGCGAATGTACCGTCGGCGCGATTCTCCGCGCAACGGAAGGCAATCTGGCGCCCGTCTCCTGTCTGGACGCGCCGGTCAATGACTGTCCCCGTGCCGCGCAGTGTCCGACCCTGTTTATCTGGGAGGGACTGAACCGCACCGTCAGCGAATATCTGGACAGCATCACCCTGCAGGATATTCTCAACCGTTACGCGCCGGAAGGCGGCGACCTCTACTGTATCTGAGTGCGGGGTTCTCCCGCGTCCGTTCATCGTGTCTGCATAGGACGCCCCGTCGGGAATCCGCCGGAGACAGTTTCACAACAGACAAACCGGCGCTGCCATTGCATCTGTGGCAGCGCCGGTTCCTCTTATATCCGGTTTGTTTCGCGGCACGCCTCAGAGGACGCCGCCCGCTTTTTACTGTTCCGCCTTGAACAGTGCGTAGATCCGCACCGTCGCATAGTAGATCCAGTCGTGCTGTACAAAGTTGTCCAGCATATCCCGGTCCGCGGCAGTGATCCTGCCGTCAAAGTTCAGATCGCCCAGCGCCAGCACGCCGTCACTGACCTGCTTTCCGACATAGTTGCCGAGCTTCGTGACATCCGCCGCTGTGACCTTGCCGTCTCCGTTCAGATCGCCCATGTTCCGGTTGTCCATCGTTGCCAGATTCGCATTTCTGTTGATGCCGTAGCCTTCCGTTCCGTACCAGCGGTACTTCTCATGGCCGTCCGTATCGAACTTGGCGTCGCTGCACAGGAAGAAGTCGTATCTGCTGCAAAGGCTCGGATCCTGATACGCCGGATCATCCCATGTGACATCCACATGATACCACTTGCCGTTGAGCTGAATCATATTCCAGGCGTGACCCATGTCCTTCGGGTTCTTGATGTTATCGGAGCCGATCAGATAGGTTTTGATGCCGACTCTGTTCATCAGGAGCTGATAGCATCTGGAATAGCCCTCGCAGACCGTATAGTACTTCCCGTTGCTCTTTTTGTGCAGGAAAACGGATGCGGTCGTGTGGTTCTTCTGGTCGTAGACATCGCCGGGCTCGTAGTCGGCGCGGTCGATGATCCATTTCCGCAGATGCAGCGCCTTCTGGATCGGCGTCATGCCGGAGGTCGTGACCTTTGCGATGACATAATCCGCCATCTTTTCCTCGTAGTAGTTCATGAAGGATTGGCCGTCGAGCTGATCGAAATTATTTTTGATATAGGTTCCGAACCGTCCGGTGAAATACGGCTCCGCGTTGGACGGACGCTTCACCATTTCGTCCCCGTTGATGCAGTGAATCATGGACTCACTGAACAGTGTCGGATAGCTGCTGATGAGCTCCGGCAGGGTCTTGCTGTAGTATTCTGACGAGGGAATCGTGAGCTTTTCCAGCGCGGTCATCCCCGGGAACAGCGCCGTGTCTTTGCCGGAACGGCGCGTGAAATTGGGAATCGAGAGCTCCTTCAGATTCGTGTTGTGTGCAAAGGCGTAATCCGGAATATACTTTGCGGTCGTCGAGAAGGACGAATCCGTCTTTGCCTGCGGATAGCAGATGAGCATGGATTTGTTCTTGGTGTAAAGCACACCGTTCTCAGACTTATAGTAGTTGTTCGCCTCTGCGACCGAAATGCTCTCCAGACCCCGTGCCTGCGCAAACGCCGTATCCGCGATGGAGGTCACATTCTTGCCGATTGTGATATGCTTCGGTAGCGTGCCCATCGAAAAGGCGTGTTCGCCGATGCTTCTGAGCGAATCCGGCAGAATGATCGCACTCAGATTGCAGCCCATGAAGCACTCCTCCGGAATGGTCTGCACATTCTTCGGCAGGATCACGGTATCGACGCCGCTGTTCAGAAACGCCCGCTTTCCGAATGAAACACTTGCGTTCCGGTTGTCAAAGGTGACCTCTTTGAGCTGATACAGCAGGAAAAACAGGTCTTCACCGAGATAGATGCTTTCGGTCGCTGTGCCGAAGTTGACTCTGATCAGAGAAGTGCAGTGCCAGAATGCCGCTCTTTGCAGGGTGATGCGCTTGGCATTGCAGTAAAACGCCAGCATACCGGAGTTTTCAAAGGCATACGGGCAGACCGTCACATTGGCGTTTTTGCCCAGGCACTTCACCAGCCGCAGATTGTAGGTGTTTGCAAAGGCCTCGTTCTCGATCGTCACGCTGCTGTTGAGCGTAACATCCGTGACAGCGGAATTGTAAAAGGCGCGTGTGCCGATGCGGGTCAGGTTGGTCGCGCTGTACAGGTTGACGCTGGTGAGCTGGTACTTTGAGGCAAAGGTATTGGCTTCGATCTTTGTGACCGGAATCGCCTCTCCGCTGAAGGTCACCGTGGCCGGAACGGTCAGCGACTTGATGTTGGCAAAGGCGTTTGCGACAGTGGCGTATTTGCTGCCGGAGCTTGTCTTGAAAATCCGGTATCCGATGTCTTCGACGGTCAGCCGCCCGATTTCGGTATCGGCTGCCTCCGCGGTGATGACCGTATCCTGCAGTAAGCCCTTCGTCACGGGAAGGACCGGCATGGACGCGAGCGTGGCTGCACTGAGCAGCACGGCGGTTGCTTTTTTGAATTTCATAAAACTGTACCTCCTTCTGATGCTTCCGCATCACAGCAATTATATCATAAATGAGAGAAAAAAGCAATCCTGTTTTTTATGATTTATCAGCAAAATAAAACTGTTTCAAAGTTCACAGGATGTATCAAAAGTCAGATAGTACATATATTTCGCTCGAAGTCAAAGCAATTCTATATCGTTTTATTCAGAAGGGCGAGTTGTCGTTTACGATAAGACAAAACACCCCGGATTGCGGTCAGTCATCCGCCGCCGCCGCAAACCGGAGCGGACAGCTTCCGGCAAATCCGGTTGACAGCCGGAATCATCCGGAGTATAATAAGAATGAGCCTGTTCTGCGCCGTGCGGAATCAGGACAAAAAACAGAAACAGCCGGCACGACAGCTTTCGTGTACGGCCGGCAACCACGGGGGATACATGATGAAAATACTGAACACTGCTGTTTCCGTACTGCTCGCGTTCAGCCTGTGCAGCGTCAGGCTGCCGGTGCAGGCGGCGGAGCGCCCGACAGATCAGTGCGGCGATCATGCCGTATGGTCGTTTGACGGCAGGGGCAAGCTGACCGTCTCCGGCAGCGGCAATCTCTGGGACTTTGGCTCCTCTATGACCGACACGGATCCCGACAATCAGCTTGTGCGGGAGGTGCCGTGGGGATACCTGTGTACAGATATCCGGCAGGTCTGCTTTGAGGGCGACATCACCGGCATCGGGCGGAACGCCTTTGAGGGGATGCCCTCGCTGGAAACCGTGCAGCTTCCCGCGTCGCTGAAAACCATCGGGGAGGGTGCTTTCTTCTGCTGCAATGCGCTGTCTGACATTGCGCTGCCGGACGGATTGACCGAAATTGCGTCCTATGCCCTGTCCTGCACCGCCCTGACTGACATCACGCTGCCCGATTCTGTCCGGACACTCGGCGTGCGCGCCCTCTCTGACAACGCGTCGCTCACTGCCATCCGGCTCAACGACGGGCTGCTGGAGATCGGGGACTGCTGCTTCTCCTCCTGCCCCGTGCTCACGGACATCAAGGTGCCGGATTCCGTGGAGCGGATCGGCAGTATGCTGATGGAGGACGACATTGCGTGGTACCGCCAGCAGCAGAACAAGGAATTCGCCATGCTCGGCGACAGCTTTCTGTACCGCTGCTTTACACCGGATTCCGAGATCGTCATACCGGAGGGCGTCCGGCACATTGACGGCTGCTGCTTCAGCGTGGTTGATATCATCTATGACGAAAACATCCGGACGGAATTCATCTATGAATATGCGCGGTCCGATATCCGGTCGGTCACTCTGCCGGACAGTCTGACCGAACTGCCAGCCTATCTGTTTTCGGGCTGTGCGGCGCTGAAATCCGTACACTTCGGCGCCGGTGTCCGGACGATCCCGCCGAATATCTGTAGCGGCTGCCGCAAGCTCGAATCCGTTACACTGCCCGACGGGCTGCTGACCATATCCGCGGAGGCGTTTTCGGGATGCCGCAGTCTGTATCAGCTCCGCATACCGGACACCGTGCAGTCCATCGGCGCGGACGCCTTTCGCGGAACGGCGTGGCTGGAATCCGCGGACGAGCTTCTGATCTGCGGGGACGGCGTGCTGGTGCAGTACTCCGGCGACCGGAATATCCTGACCCTGCCCGAAGGCGTCCGCACTGTCTGTACCCACGCCTTCCTGTTCTCAAAGGTTGTTTCGCTGACGCTGCCGGATTCCTTCCGCACTGCGGATCCGGACGCTTTTGAGTCGTCGTATCTGACCGAAATCATCCTGAACGACGGACTGACCGAAATCCCCGCAGGCACCTTCCGGCAGACACTGCACCTCTCCGAGCTCCGGATTCCGGAGAGCGTGACGGAGATCAGTCCGGACTGCATCCAGTCATTCATGCACTTCACTGTGACCGGCACTGCCGGTTCTGCGGCGGAGCGGTTTGCGGAACAGGCCTGCCTGCAATTCACGGATGAAAACCGGCCTGCGGGACCCGACCGGACGCTGCGTCCCGAAAAAGACTGCTGGTCGTTCCGGAACAGCACCGATGTCTTCGGCACGCAGATGCTGATTTCAGATGAGGACAACGCCCTGCTGGATACCGCGTCCCTCGCGCCGGGCGCGCAGTGGGACGGTGCCTGCTTCGGAATGTGCGCAACGGTCATTCTGGCGAAAAGCGGCGTCTTTTCTCCGCGGCAGATCGACAGCCGCGCAAAGTCACTTCACGATCTGGCACCGACCTTCGCTGTCAAGTCGATGATCAACTGTTTCCACTGTTTGCAGCAGACAGAAGCCTTCCGGAACTACCTTTCGCTGGACTATGTGCCGCAGACGGTCTTCCGCATGATCCGGACAGCGCAGCAGATTCCGAAGGGTGCGCCGCCGTTCATGATCTGCTTTAACATTGAGCAGAAGAACCGTCACGCGATTGTCGGATACGGCATTGAGCACGGAAGCTGGAACTATATGAACCGCAGCTGGAGCGAGCGGATCCTGACCTATGACCCGAATGCGGCAGGCGGCTCCGATGAAGTCTGCGTCTACTACGATCCGGAGGTATTTGCAGTCTGCATCCCGCAATACGGCTTCTTCTGGGACAGCACCGTTTCGGAGGCCTCTGTCTACCTGAAAATCTGTAATGACACGGATGTGCTGAACTGTCTGCCGTATCCGTTTGCGGAGCGGTTTCAGAGCGCGATGCTGCCCGGCGATGTCAACGGCGACGGCAGCCTGAACGCCGGCGATGTGACGCTGCTGCTCGATGCGCTGCTGTGCAAATCGGTTCTGTCTGACGATGCCGCCGCTCGCGCAGACATCACCGGAGACGGCCGCCTGACCGCGGCGGATCTCGCCGTTCTCAAGCAGTCGCTGCTTTGATCCGTCCGAAAAAAACACCGCCCTGCCTTGTGCATACCGTGCAAGGCAGGGCGGTCTGTTTAATAAATAATGTCTCCGGCGCAGGTCAGCGCACCGTTCTGTGCTGCAAAATTCCGCTGAACACATACAGACAGAGTGCCAGCACAATGCCGATCACAGAGACGGTAATCACCGTGCCGGTCATCGTGTAAAGATAGCCTGTCACCGCGGTGAAGACCTGATCGGATTTCACGGCGAACCGGTCAAACCAGTGCGTCACCTGAAGCCATGCCGCCGGAATCAGCATCAGCAGACTGCTCACCAGCACCGCGCTGCCGAACCAGTACAGCACCGTCGCCTTCTCCTGCCGGTGCAGCATCAGCAGAATCAGCAGCAGCACGGCAATTCCCGCCCCGCAGCCGATCATCAGATACTTCGTGTGCGGCATCGCCCGGCGCACCTTTTTCATCACGCCGGCATCGCCGAGCAGCGAAAACCGGTAAACATCACAGGATGATTTGACCGTGTTCTGCGCCGACCGCAGCGCGTTCGCCAGCACCTCGTCATATTTGCTGTCGCGCTCGTAGCCGTTTTCCGCCGCGTACTGCTCGAAAAACGCCGTCAGATCCTCGTTCAGCTCCGGCATTTCCGCCGAGATGCCGAGATAATCCGTTTTGCCGTCCAGATACGAAAATGCCTGCGAAACCGTTTCCAGCAGAAGCGGATGCAGCTTTTCCTGCGCGATTGCCCGCTGATATACCGCTGCGGGAATGCCGGTCACATTCTCCTGCTCGCTGAAATACGAGGCGAGATTTTCATTGACCGCCTCCGCAAGATTTTTCGACCGGATGATGCCTGTGAATGTGTCCGGATTCAGCG
>JAFPQL010000063.1 GCA_017414145.1 Oscillospiraceae bacterium
ATGACCGGAAAATATCCGGCCTGCGTGCTGACGGTCACGGTCTCGCCGCGCATCGTCGATGTCAACATGCATCCGACGAAAGCCGAGGTGCGGTTCTCCGACGAAAAGCGCATTTATAATGCGGTTTATTTTGCGGTGCTGGGCGCGCTCGAACAGCATAATCTGATCTACGAATTTCAGATCCCTGAGCAGGAAAAGCCTGCCGAACAGCCGCCCGTCATGCCAAAGATCACGCCGCAGATCTATACACCGCAGCGTCCGAAGCAGGACTGGTATGCGCCGGTCGCCGGCACGGACAGCAATACGCCCGCGCCGCTCTTTGAGAAGCGGAACGAGGTGCCGCATACACAGCCGCCCGTACCGCCGCCCGCTCCGTCGGCTCCCGCACCGATGCCGGAGCCGGTAAGCAGACCGGAAATCCCGGCAGAGCCGCAGAAACAGACGCCTGTTCCGCCGTCTGCACCGGAAAAGCCGGTCATACCGGAGGCACTGAAGGCGTTTTCCAATCTGACCGCACAGCCCGCAGTCCCTGTCCGGCCGATGCCGGAGACGGTACCGGCAGAGAGACCGGAGCCGTCTCCACAGGAGTTACCCGACGAACCGGAGGCGCGCAATGAAGCGATCTCCGCGATCCGCCGCGAAAAGATCACGGTGATCGGGGAACTGTTTGAAAACTACGTGCTGGCGGAGGCCGGCGAGCAGTTTGTGATGATCGACAAGCACGCCGCCCATGAACGCATTTTGTTTGAGCGGTTCCGCACCCGCGAATGCCGCGACCGTCAGCAGCTTCTGACGCCGGTGCGCGTTCTGCTGACAGCGGACGAGCTCTCTGCCCTGCAGGAGCAGCAGGAGACGCTGCTCGGCTGCGGGTTTACGTTCGATTTCAGCGAGGCACCGGTCGTGCAGCTGACAGGCGTGCCGCTTTCCTGCGCGGAGCTTGACCTCGATCAGATCGCGGCCGATCTTGCGGCGAACTGCCTGAAAAATCAGGTGCAGCCGGACATGCATCTGCTGGATGACATGTTCCATGATCTGGCGTGCAAGGCGGCGATCCGTGCGGGGACGCATAACACGAAGGAAGAATTGCAGTCGCTGGCGGTGCAGGTTTGGGAAAATGACCAGATCCGGCATTGTCCGCACGGCCGCCCTGTGATGTTTCTGCTGTCGAAATACCAGATCGAAAAGCAATTCAAGCGTATTCAGAATTAAGTGGTATCGCTTCGCGATGATTGATAATGGGCTCCGCCCAAACCCGCCAAAGGGACACTGTCCCTTTGGAATCCCATCATGTAGGAAAATGGGAGCAAATGCGTCAAATACGCAGGGGCGCAACCGGTCGGGCAAAAATAAAAGTTTCGCTCAAGCCTTTTCAAAGGCTTGCAGAGTCCAGAGGCAGAGCCTCTGGTCGCCGTTCACAGCTTTTAAAGAACGGCGAAATAAAACAAAGCGCTCTGCAAGGGGTGAATCGAAAAACAATCCAGTGAATTGTTTTTCGAGAGGGGACACTCTGAAGGAGAGCGTCCCCTGACTTGCCGTGTGCGAAATCTCGCCCGCGGAATTATTCCGCGCATATTCAGAACCGCGCAAAAAAATTGCCGAAATTTCGGCTCAGCTATTGCAAAAGTTTCAAAAATGTTGTATAATTATTAAGATATTATAATCGGGTAATATGGCATATTTTGCCGCCCCGACAAAAAAGGAGGAACAACATTGGCAAAAACTAAGTCCGTCAGCAAGGCTCCCGCTGCCGCTCTGAAGTACCCGATA
>JAFPQL010000005.1 GCA_017414145.1 Oscillospiraceae bacterium
GCTTTTTTGAAATGCTCTGCAAGCTGATGAACTGCGGCTGCTGCTGAGCGATCACAAAAAACATCTCCGGCTGCGACAGTGCGGCCGGAGATGTTTTTTTCAGTTATTCTGCAACGGCGAGGCGGAAACCGGTGTCGCCGTGATATTGACCGCGGCAGAGGAACCTGCCCAGATGCGGTGCAGCTGCTCCGGCAGAACCAGCGTCAGTGTGTGCCGGATGGTGCCGCCGAATTCTGTCAGCGTATAGAGATTCGCGTAGGCCTTGATGTCCGATGCCTCGATCTGGCGGATCTGCTCCGCATCGCCGCAGACGGTAATGGTCGTGATGCCGGGCGCGATCGAGAAATCGTATCCGCTCGGCTTATTGATGATCTGAATGTCGCTGTTGGAGAGATTGAAGGACACATAGTCCAGCCCCTCCCGGTCAACGGAGATATATGCGCTGTCCAGATTGGAACGGTTCACCTGTCCGTCGGACAGATTCAGCTTCACCGGAACGCTGATCGTCTCCTTGCGCAGATCGAGATCATAGAGGGAGAGCGGGCCGAACTCAATGGCCGCACTCTGATCGAGCTGCTTCTTGTTGTCCGCGCCCTCGGTCTCAATCAGAATGGTCAGATTGTCCTCATCGGTGACCAGATTGCCGTCAACCTTCTGCGGCAGCGTGTATTCGCGGTCGGTATTCAGCCGGAGCTTGCCGAGCAGCCAGTTGGAGTCAAAGTCCTTCGGCACATTGTCAAAGCTCACGGTCGCGGGCAGCTTTCTCTGGTAGAACACCGGAACCGTGATGTCAAAGAGCTGTGTCTGCATCTTGAACGGATTTTTGCTGACCGCCGCGCCGTCGCTGCCGATCAGTTCAAAGTCCGTGCATCCGTAGAAGATTTTTGTCTCATAGATCTGTTCGGATTTGTCCATCCGGACGCGGACATGGCTGAGCTGCTTGAGTGCCTCGGAAGGCCCCGTGACCGTGATCGTTTTCGGCTCTGCTGTGATTCTGTCCCTGTCCACGAGAATCTCGCTGACGGAATCCGTGCTGCCGGAGACCCGCGGGCAGGACACCTCTCTCACCTCCAGCTCGGCGGAGGTGATTTTGTCCATTTTGACATCGACAGTGGAAACAGACAGCGTGGCATTTTTCAGGACTGTGCCGTTCTTGCGCCGCAGACGGACCGGCAGCGTCTGATAGCCGACCGTGTCCGAGATGCCGGCGTCAAAGTCGATATAGGCCTCCAGGTCGTTCTTGGAGAGGCCGCCGATTTCGGTACGGTTGCCGGACAGCTCCGCATTGACCGTGACATCGCCGGATGCGGGCGACATCGCCGTCAGCCGCATTCCCTCTGCCTTGGAGCCCGTCGTATCAACCACGACCGGAATATTGGAAAACCGCAGGGAAAAGCCTGAGCGCGATGCGATATACGCCCAGATCAGCGCCGCAATGAACAGCGACGCAATCATCAGCAGCAGGTCGGAGCGCGTCGGACGGTGCAGCCAGCCCGGTTTTTTCAGGAATCGTTTCCAGCTTCTCTCACTCATCGCCTCACTCCTCCTTTGCAGCGTCCGCATCGGGGCGTTCCGGATCCTGAACGGATGCGGTGCCGTCCGCTTTCCTGCCGTGGAGCTTCTGCCGCAGGAACGGCAGGCGGATGGTCTTGCCGTGCCACGCAGGATCCTTGTCGGGCGGAATCAGCGTGTCCGTCAGCAGACGCGAGAGCGTCTCCCGCGTATAGTTGCGGGTGATGCTGCCGTCATGTGCCACGGAAATCTGCCCCGTCTCCTCCGAGACAACGATGACCAGCGCGTCGGAATTCTCACTCATGCCGATTGCGGCACGGTGGCGCGAGCCGAGATGCTTGTCAATCAGCTCCTCCTTCTGGGGCTTGGGCAGGAAGCAGGCGGCAGCCCAGATGATGCCGTCGCGCATGATGACCGCGCCGTCATGCAGCGGCGTTTTCGGGTAAAAGATGTTGCCGAACAGTTCGACGGTCGGCTCCGCCTTCATGACGGTGCCGTTCAGGATCTGCTCGCCGAGCTTCGTGCTGCGCTCGATGACGATCAGCGCGCCGGTATTCGTGCGGGAGAGCTGCTCGGTCGCCTCACAGATGATCGGAATCGCCCGCCGCCAGCGCTCGGTCACGGATTCGTCCGCACCGAAGGTCATGCGCGAGAAGCGGAAGGTCGTCTGACCGAATTTCTCCAGCGCACGCCGCAGCTCCGGCTGAAACAGCACGATAATGGCAATCAGGCCGGCGTTCAGCACCATGTTGGTGATAAATGTAATGGACTTCAGTCCGATGAAGTCACTGGCAACATACACCAGAAAGAGCAGACCGATGCCCTTCATGAGCTGGATGGCCCGCGTTTCACGCACGAGCTTCAGAATGACATAGACCAGATACGACAGCAGCAGAATGTCCACAATATCGACCGGACGGACCGACTTCATGACATTGAGCAGAATCTGGATTCCGTTCCGGATAAAAACCGGCATCGCCTGCACCTCCTTTCCGGTGTTTTTTTCATGTCCCTACCCTTTAGTATAACACATTCGCTTCTGAATTGCAACCGCCCGCGCAAATTTCGGCATTTTCTCCGATTCCTCTGCCCGTGATTTAGCAGATTTCACGCGAACGGATGTTTTTGCCTCCGATATCCCCGAAAAATCCCGAAGCACTGCCGTTCGCAGCCGCTCCGGGATTCCGTATTTCTGATGTCAGGCGCGGCCGCAGCGGCGCTTCAGCTCCGCGCACAGATATTCATAGCGCAGACGCTTTTCCTCCTTTGCAAAATGCACCTCGCGCTGCTGTACCGGATTGCCCGCATAGCAAAGGCGCTCGTCCCCGAACTGCTCGCTGGTCAGGTCATAGACGCAGTCCCCGACCGCATTGTAGCAGTGATAATTCCCGCCCGGCCGCAGGATGCCGTACACGGTTCCCCCGAAGATATCCTGCGCGAGAAATGCCGTCACGGAGCACTGACCGAGGGTTTTGTTCTGCGGTGTCCAGCCTTCGCGCAGCCGCGGCGCGCAGGTTCCGGCGCACCAGATGTCCGACAGCGCGTCATAGAGCATCCGCGGCGTCAGGATGCCCGGATATTCGTCCGTCACCGGCGGAACCGATGCGGTTTCCCAGCCGTAAAACCCGTACCGCTTCATGCTTCGCAGCTCCGGACCCACGCCGCGAGCGTTTCGTCGGAATCCGCCGGCGAGAACAGCCGGGAGCCGGCAATGACGGTGCTGCCGTCGAGATACGGGCGCAGCTTCTCCGCACTTTTTCCGATTTTGCTGCCGCCGGAGGTCGCAAAGACGCCGATGCGCCTGCCGGAGAAATCGGACTGCCGGAGGAAGGTGCGGACGACATTCGGTGCGCCGCCGTACCAGATCGGGAATCCGATCAGAATCAGGTCATACTGCGACAGGTCACCGGCCGATCCGGCAAACGGCACATCCTTTCCGCCGATCTTTTCACGGTTGCAGCGCGCAAAGGGGTTTTTCCAGTTCAGCTCGGCCTCCGTATAGGGCTGCTCCGGCGCGATCGCAAAGACATCCGCGCCGACCGCCTCCGCCATCCGCTTCCCGACGCCCGCGGTGACGCCGCCGGATGACGCGGAAAAGAACGCGACCAGAATTCTGCTCATAAAATCCGCCCCCGTTTCGTAAAATTCCGCTGTACCCATTATATCACAGTCAGCCCGAAATAGCAAGCGGATTTCCGAAAAAGAAATGACAGTTTCCGCTCCGCCGCCGTTGACAATCGCCGGCCGATGTGCTATAATACTATAAATACAGTATGATGCCGATTTTCGGTGCCAAGAAGGAGAAATTATATGCCGTTTTTTCAGAAAAAGCAAGCAGAAACCGCACAGCAGCCGGCTTCCGGCATCCGGCGGGAGGTCTGCGTATTCTCATTGCTGTACCTGATCTTTTTTGTTCTGATTTTCCTGCCGCCGATCCTGCGCAACGGCTATATTCTGGCGGGTGACGGCCACAGTATGTACTATCCGACACTGATCAATTTCCGGAAAGGAATGCTGGATTTCGGTCAGAGCATCAAAGAAGGGCATCCTGAGTTCCGGATGATGA
>JAFPQL010000064.1 GCA_017414145.1 Oscillospiraceae bacterium
GTGACATTTTCCGCGTAGACCACAGCCGCCGTGATTGCCTTGGCTGCGGCGTCCGTATCGAGCCGGACGAGGTTGTCCTGATACTGAATGCCGCTCAGGCGCACGATCTCCTCATCGGCGGCATCGGTCGCGTTGTCGACAACGATGTCGGTGACGTTGAAAAACAGCGTCGTCGAGAGCGCTGCGCCGATTCCCGCGACCAGCACGAGCACCAGCAAAAAATAAACCGGCTGAAGCCTGCTGCGGCGGTGCTGCCGCTTGCTGCTCTGCTGCCGTTTGACATTGGTTTTGACTACGTCGCGCATATACTGTGCTCCTTTCTGCCGGCTCGGCTGCGGACTGTGGAAAACCCTGTCCGTCTTTCGGTCGGATTTCCCACAGTTTCCACAGAGTTTTCAACATTTCAAGCCCGTCTGCACGCGGATTTCTCCCTTGCGCCGGGGTCCGTTTCCACTGTTTCCCACTGTTTCCACCATGTTTTCAACATTTTTCGGTTTCAGCAGGCGTTTTTCCGCTGCCTGCTGACAAAATCGGACAGCGCTGCACCTCCGCTCCGAGACTGTTGAAAACTCCTGCGAAGTCCTCATAACCCCGGTCGATGTGGTGAAGTCCGCGCAGGAGACTCTCGCCCTCTGCCGCAGCCGCCGCGATGCCCAGTGCCGCACCGCCGCGCAGGTCCGGTGCGGTGACATCCGCGCCGTACAGCGCCCGAACGCCGTTGACCACGGCAATGCGCCCGGAAACACGGATATCCGCGCCCATCTGCATCAAGCCGCCGACATGCTTGTAACGGCTCTCAAAGACGGTCTCCTCGACGACACAGGTGCCGCTTCCGGTCGCAAGCATCGCCGTGACCGGTGCCTGCGCATCGGTCGGAAAGCCCGGATAGGGCATGGTCAGCAGCCTGCGCGGGCAGCGCAGCACCCCGCTGTGTGAGAGGTAAATGCGGTCGCCGCAGACCCCGAGCCTGCATCCGGCAGCCTCCAGCACAGACAGACAGCTTTCCATATCGCTCGGCGCCGCGCCCCTGAGGCAGAGCTCTCCGCCGGCAGCAGCCGCCGCACAGAGCCATGTCATCGCCGCGATGCGGTCGGGCATGACCGTGTATTCGGCTGCATGCAGCTCCGATACGCCCTCGATCACCACTGTCCCCTCGCCTGCGCCTGATATCCGCGCGCCGCAGACATTGAGAAAGCGTGCCAGATCGACGATCTCCGGCTCGCGTGCCGCATTGGTCAGCACCGTTTCGCCCTCCGCGAGAGCAGCCGCCGTCATCACATTTTCGGTCACGCCGACGGACGGATAGCTGAGCGCGATCTTCGCGCCGCGCAGTCTTGCCGCCTGACAGTGTATTTTTCCGCCCGATTCCGTGATCTGCGCCCCGAGCCTGCGCACCGCGTCAAGGTGCATGTCGATCGGTCTGGGACCCAGCTCGCAGCCGCCGGGCATGGTCAGTATACATGCATGCTTCAGTCCGATCAGCGGACCGAGAAACATGATGGATGAACGCATTTTCCGCATATCGGCGTCCGGGATCTCGCAGCCGCCGACATCGCCGCCCTGCACCGTGACCGTATTGCCCGCCGCCCTGCACCGGCATCCGAGCCGGTTCAGGATCCTGCATGCGGTCCATGTATCGGTCAGGCGGGGCACATTGTGCAGAATGCTCTCTCCGCTGCAGAGCAGTGCCGCCGCGAGCAGCGGGAGTGCGCTGTTTTTCGCGCCCTGCACCGTCACCTCGCCGCGGAGCGGTCTCCCCCCGCGGAACCGGAGCATCTCCTCCGCCATATTGCATCACCTCCGGCAATCGGCTCCTCGCCGTTATGCTGT
Source organism: Oscillospiraceae bacterium (assembly GCA_017414145.1). Next base: position 1,831 of record JAFPQL010000064.1, read on the forward strand.
ATGGTATGCAATTTTCGTCAATTTGTGATTGCTGCGCGCATCCCTTGTCGGATTCCGGCGCCGCTTCGGGTCACCAGCCGATATCCGTAAAGCTGAGGATGAATTCCTCAAAGCTGTCTGCGATCAGGTACAGACCGTCGCTGCGTTCCTCGTCCTCATGGTACAGAAAATAGATTTTGCCGTAATCATCGCCGCGAATGCCGATGCAGACATAGTCGCCGCCCATGTTTTCCCCGATCGGCAGCACGTTTTCGCCCCATAGCCGCGCAAAGGCGTCGCTGCCGCTCACAAACTCCCTGTTGTAGAA
>JAFPQL010000065.1 GCA_017414145.1 Oscillospiraceae bacterium
AGCAGTACTGCGGCATCTTCTCCGCCGTGCATCAGGGCGTCACCTATTATTTCATCGACAATGAGTATTATTTCAAGCGGGACGGCATCTACGGCTTCTATGACGACTGCGAACGCTTCGTCTTCTTCAGCCGCGCCATTCTGGAGATGCTCCGCGTGATTGACTTCAAGCCCGCCGTCATCAACTGCAACGACTGGCAGACCGCGCTGACACCGGTCTATTACCAGATCTTCTACAAGTACCAGGAGGGCTTCGACAACATCCGCACCGTCTTTACCATCCACAACATCGCCTATCAGGGCAAGTACGGCAGAGAGGTGCTGAACGAGCTGATGGGCATCCCGCTCTATCACGCGAATCTGCTGGAATATGACGGCAATGTCAACATGATGAAGGGCGCGATTGAGACGGCGGACAAGATCACGACGGTTTCGCCGAGCTATGCGTGGGAGATTCTCGACCCGTGGTACTCGCACGGGCTCGACCGCGCACTCGCCAACAAGCAGTACAAGCTGACGGGCTTCTTGAACGGCATCGACACCAAGAGCTACGACCCCGAAACCGACGAGGCGCTGACACCGCCCTACGCACATTACAGCATCGCGGACATGGCCGGCAAGGCGGAATGCAAAAAGGCTCTGCAGGCGGAGCTCGGTCTGCCGCAGAACGATCAGCCGCTCATCGGCATCTGCACCAGATTTGTCGCACACAAGGGCATCGACCTCATCCGCTATGTCTTTGAGGAAATGGTACACGACGGCTTCTGCTTTGCGATTTTAGGCAGCGGCGAGCGGATCTACGAGGATTTCTTCAAGGAAATGGCGTGGCGGTATCCGCAGGCGGTCAGCGTGACGCTCGGGTTTGTCCCGACGCTCGCCAGACGCATCTACGCGGGCTGCGATATGTTCCTGATGCCGTCGCAGAGCGAGCCCTGCGGTCTGGCGCAGATGTATGCAATGCGCTACGGCACGATACCGATTGTCCGCGAGACGGGCGGTCTGCGCGATTCCGTCACCGATGCCGGCGGCGAGAACGGCGGCACCGGCTTCACCTTCAAGACCTACAACGCGCATGATATGCTCGGCGCGTGCCTGCGCGCAAAGGGCGCCTACGAGAACAAGCCCTTCTGGGAGAAAATCCGCAGACAGGCCATGGAGGCCGACTTCAGCTGGGCGCAGTCCGCAGAACTCTATCTGGGGCTGTACCGCGAGCTGGAAAGCTGGAATCAGTGAAGCCGCTTTCGGCAAAACATCTTTTTTCACCATTGGGGGAGAGTCTGTTCAGGCTCATCCCCCGCTTTTTTTCAAAATATAAACCGGAGAGGCGCCCCTATGCAGCTTCTCCGGTTTTGTAAATTTTATGTGATTCGGCTGTGAATAATCAACCAACAGAGACTCACTCTGAGAATCATGCTGCCAATATAAACGCAATCACATAGAACACCACTATAATTATCAATATAATGTATGAAAACGGCGCTGCCGGAGAGTTTCCGGCGGCGCCGCTGCTTTTGTACGGTTGCGCGGAGAGCCGCCCCGGCTGATCTACGCAAAGTATATACGCAGCGTCGTGCCCTCCGCATAAATCCCCTGCACCAGAATGCGCGCAATATCCCGCCGCTCCGCCTGCGTGCAGCGGCTCCAGTCCGGCAGACTGCCCGCCCGCCGCTTCGGCCGTTCCGTCTCCCGCTCCAGCGCCCCGATCCGCGCTGTCAGCCGCTCCGCTGCCTCCGAAATCACCGCCGGACTCCCGCCCGACGGATCCGTCAGCAGCTGCAGCAGCATTTCCCGCCGCAGCATCAGCCGCTCAAGCTCCGCCCCCGCCGCGCCCGTTCCCGCGGAATCCCGCTGCACCGGAGACGGCAGTCCCGTCAGCCGCTCCGCCATACATTCCCCGATCAGCGATTCCGCGTCTGCCAGCCGCCAGACCGCTCCCGCACCCGCGCAGCGCTTCCGCTTCCTGCCGCCGCATACCAGATATGCCGCGTGACGCCCCTGCGTAACCGTCATCGCGCTGCCGCAGTTTGCGCAGTAAATCAGACCGGAAAGCCATGTCCGCCGCCCCTTTCCCGCCTGCCGCCGGTTCACCGACGCGCTGAGCCGCTCCTGACAGTCCAGCCAGAGACGCGCCGGAATCAGTCCCTCATGCGGCGCGGAAATCGCAAGTGTCCCTGTCAGATCGCTGAACCGCGTGTGACTGATGCGGCGGTCGGCGTAGAGATAAATGCCGTGTCCGGCTGCGGGCGTCTCCGGCAGACAGAGCTCCGCCCCGCGCCGGCTCAGATGCGCAAACACCGCACTGTCCGCCTGCACATAGACCGGATTCCGGAGCACGCGGCTGAGCGTCCCCGTAGACCAGCGCCCGCCCCGTGCCGTGACAATTCCCGCCGCGTTACACACATCACAGATCTCCGATAAGGAGCGCCCGGACGCGTACATCGCAAAGCCCTGCCGCAGTGTCTCCGCGGTGACATCCGGCACCAGAACCGCCGTGCGTCTGCCCGCAAAGCAGCCCTGCTCCCGCCGGAATCCGAACGGCGCGGCGCGTCCGGTATCCAGCCCCGCTCTTGCGCGGGCAAACGCCGCATCGCGGACACGGGCGCAGATCGTCTCGCGCTCCAGTTCCGCGAACACCATCAGCATATTCTGCATAGCCTGACCCATCGGAGAGGCCGTCTCAAACCGCTCCGTGCGGGAGGAAAAGGCGATGCCGGCACTGCGGAACAAGGTCAGCATCTGCGTGAAATCCGCGAGATTGCGGCTGATGCGGTCGAGCCGGTAGACCAGCACGCGGCCGATCTCTCCCGCCCGGATATCGGCGAGCATGGCGCGCAGGGCGGGGCGCTCGGTGTTCTTGCCGGAGAACCCGCCGTCGGAATAGACGCGGACGGGCTCATCAGGGGCGGTGTCAAGCCGGCAGAGGCGTTCCTGCGCGGCAAGGCTGATGCTTTCGGCGCGGTCGGCGGACTGCCGGACATAGATTGCTGTCATTTTCACCATATCAAATTCCAAAGAATACCGCAGACATTGCCGGACGGGATTGCAATTTTTGCCGTGCTGTGTTATCATAATGACAGTACCGGCAGATCGTTGTACGGTGCTGCCGTCAAAACGCCGGTCTGAACAAAGGAGTGACAAATTATGGCACAGCTCAGCATCAAAACACTTGCATACGGGAAAGCCCTGCAGAAGGTCATACTGGAACAGGGCGAAACCTCCGTCACCGTTCCGGACGGGATCACGGAGCTGGCGATGGGCGCTTTTGACAAGCTTGAAACGCTGGAGGAGGTCATCCTGCCGGACAGTGTGGAGCAGTGTGTGAGCTCTGTTTTTTCAAACTGTACTTCGCTGCGGAACATCCGGCTCTCGGAGAATCTGCCTGGGCTCGGAAGCTGCAGCTTCTATAACTGCCGCTCGCTGGAGGAGATTCATCTGCCTGACAGCATCCGGGAAATCGGCAATGAGGCGTTCATGAACTGCGTGCGCCTGCGCGAGATCGTGCTGCCCGTCAACACGGAGCGCATCTGGTACCGGGTCTTTGCGGGCTGCACTTCCCTGCGCCGGGTGTCCTTCCCCGCCGGATTTGAATATATAAAGCCGGACGCGTTTGACGGCTGCACGGCGCTCTGCCGGCTCGATTTCGCCGTCCTGCCTGCGCCGGGTACAATGCTGCATCTTCAGCTTCAGCAGATCGCGGAGAAGCACCCGCAGCTCTGCATCAACGGACAAAGCTCAGGTCAGAAGTAATTGAAAGTTAGGAGTGAGGAGTTGTTCCAAAGCTCTGATTCCTGAATGGTTCTGCCGCAGAGAAGTAAACATACGGCTTTCACTCCGCCGGTGGAGAGCTTTAGATCATTGGATGCCGGCACTGCCGGCTTGTGCAAATTGCCGAATGCAATCGGTAAAATTCGTACAAAAAAGCGCTTGATTATTCAGCCTTGTTATGATATAATGATTATATTCGGGCAATCTGCACTGTATGCAGGGCGCACCGCAGAATCAGCGTCCCGCAGTGCGGAGCATCCGCTGAAATCAAAATTTAAGGAGCGTATACCATGAAGAAGTTCGGTTACTTTGATGACACCCGCAAGGAATATGTCATTCAGTCGCCGCAGACCCCTTACCCCTGGATCAACTACCTCGGAACACAGGCATTTTTCTCCCTGATTTCCAATACCGCAGGCGGCTATTCCTTCTATAAGGACGCCCGTCTCCGCCGGATTACCCGCTACCGCTACAACAATGTCCCGATCGACATGGGCGGCAGATATTTCTACATCCGCGACAACGGCACGGTCTGGAATCCGGGCTGGTCTCCGGTCAAAACTGCGCTGGACTTCTATGAGTGCCGCCACGGTATGGGCTATACCGTCATCACCGGCAAAAAGAACGGCCTGAAAGCAGAAGCGACCTTCTTCGCTTATTTAAGAAATGAAGAAATTTTAGATAAAGGAAATTCTGTTATGAGTGGAACAGAACTAAAAAAAGATAAACATTCATCAAAATGTAAAGATAATAGAAAAAAT
>JAFPQL010000066.1 GCA_017414145.1 Oscillospiraceae bacterium
ATTCAGCGCATTACCGAAACGGCATTGCAGGCACTGAAGCCATGTCCGGGTGCAGCCGTCGTGCTCGACTGCCGCACAGGCGATATTCTTGCATCTGCGAGCACCCCGGTCTACAACCCCGACCGACTTGCCGATTCCCTCGACGACCCGCAGTCGCCTTTTCTCAACCGCGCACTCTGTGCTTTCAATGTCGGTTCTGTGTTCAAGCTGGTGACCGCAGCAGCCGCCCTCGAACACGGCTTGACGCCGCAGTTCATGCACACCTGTACCGGCAGCACGACTGTATACGGGCAGGTCTTTCGCTGTCACAACCGATCGGGGCACGGTCTGCTTGATATGACAGGTGCGCTTAACGCCTCTTGCAACCCCTACTTTATTGAGCTGAGCGCACTGATCTCCGCACCCGATCTGCACCACACCGCAGAGCTGCTCGGGTTTGGTGAGGAGATCACACTTGCCCCGGGCATCCGCAGCGTCAGCGGTCTGCTCCCCGATGCCGAGGCTTTGAAAATACCGGCAGAGAAGGCGAATCTCTCCTTCGGGCAGGGGGCACTGCTCGCGACACCCCTGCAGGTCTGCGCAATGACTGCATGTCTTGCCAATTCCGGCATTTTTACGACCCCGCGCTTGGTCGTCGGAACGACGGACGGCAGCCGGATGCCTCAGATGACCGACCCGGATCAACGGTATGCGCTGCACCCGGAGACAGCCCGGACACTCTGCGATATGATGCAGACGGTGCTGACGGATGAATCCCACGCAAACGGCTGCCCATCGAATACCACAGCGGGCGGCAAGACCTCAACGGCTCAGACCGGACGCTTTGCTGAGGACGGCACGGAGCGCTGTCACGCATGGATGACAGGCTTTTTCCCCGCTGATTCTCCCAGATATGCAGTGACGGTGTTTGCGGAGGACGGCGGTTCCGGAAATGAAACCGCCGCCCCGGTCTTTCGCCGTATCATCGAGGAAATCACGCGGGCAGAGAGAAGGTAAAAAAGGGGAGTTCGTTTATCTTCCGGCATCATGATGCCCGCCCGGGTTCCGGGTCCGTTCTCACTCCTCTTTTTCTCTCATTTATATGCTGACAAACTCTGCACTGACATATCCGGTGAAGCCGTCGTAGCTCGTGACAAACCAGCCGTCGGTCTCTCCCGCGAGCACAAGCTGGGTACGGTCGGGAATCTGTGTGAGAATGCGCCCCTCGGTCGAGGGATAATTCCGCAGATTGAGCCTTGCGCCGTCAGTGCTGACTGTTCCGGGAAAGAGCGGTCCCGCCTCAATGAAGGGAATGCCGAAATAATCGGTGAGAGAGAGCGTGATATTGCGAGCGATCTGCTGCAGATTGCCCTTGAGCCACTCGGCGTCCGCGAGGTTGTCGTGGTAGCCGAGCTCTGCAAGAATTGCGACGGCTTTTGTTCGCAGAACCTCCCCGAGCCGTTCGGTCGGGCGCGCCGTGACACTGTCCGGCAGGGGATAGACCCGTTTGAGATTGTTCGCGGTGATATTGGCGAGCAGGCTTGACTGTTCGCTCATCGGTGCGTAGTAGACGTCGATGCCGCGGAGCATCCCGGCGAACTGGTCCGGTGCGGCGTTGGAATGGAGCGCGAGGTGCACGTCGAAATTGCCCGCGTTGGAATCGGCGATCGCGCCCGCGACATTGCGCTCGGGGTCGTTGCGGACATACCCGATGCCGCTTGCCCGCAGATAGGGCTCCATCTGATCGGCGAGGGCGTTCATCACGCTCTCTTCGTTGTTTCCGGGCGTGACATAGGGATTCCACTCCTGCGTGGAGGGGCTCAGAAAGATCGTCGGCATATATACCACCTCAGTTGTATAGGATGGTACAGTCTATGCAGGGGAAATGAGAAATGTTCGAGGGAAAG
>JAFPQL010000067.1 GCA_017414145.1 Oscillospiraceae bacterium
GCCCTCGTAGTTTTCCGCATTCCTGAGCTGCTCATCGGTCAGCGCTGTTCCGTATTCGCTTCCGTTTTCGCAGCATGTATCGAGATAATAGCAGTTCACCATCAGCTCGTTTTCATCATAGGCTTCGCAAACGAGCGGCGCTGCATTTTCGCCGGTAACGGCGCCTGCATTATAGCAGCAATACTCGGCAGTGTTGCCGGTGTGGCGGAAAACTATGCCCGCCGCATTTGCGGCACCACTGACGGCTCCGGTATTGTAACAGTTTTCGATCACCGATTCATTGTATGCGTAGATAAGGATGCCAGTGGCTGTTTCCCCGGAAATGCTGCCCCTGTTGACGCAGCGTGAGATCGTTCCGCCGTTATTGTCCGCCGCGATCCCGCTCACGGTGCCTCCCGTCACCGGCCCGTTGTTTTCACAGTTGTCGATCAGGACCCAGTTCGTGCATGCGATCCCGGCGCACAGGCTGTTCTCCCCCGTGACGGCTCCGTTATTTATGCAATTCAGCACTGTTCCGCGTCCTTCGCAAACAATACCGGCGATGCTCACCTGATCGGCCGAGGATACGGTCCCATTGTTCCGGCAGTTTTGTATGGTGCTGGACGGTTGGCCCTGGCCGGCTATACCGCAGATGAAGCATTCATAGTTGCCGTTTTCGGTCGAAACCGGGCCGTTGTTTTCGCAGTCTTCGATCGTGCCCCTGCATACTCCGTTTATGCCGCCCGCATAAACATAGCTGCTGTTTCCTGAGGGAACGCTCAAAAGGACCGGGCCGTTGTTCACGCAGTAGGCAATAGTACCGGTCAGCATTTCTCCGACGATGCCGCCAAGCGAGCCGCTGCCCTGCACGCTTCCTTCATTCCGGCAGTTTTCGACGTATGCCTCGGTAATATATGCATTGAGCTCGCCGACGATACCGCCGGTCGAGTCGTTGCCCAGAACGCTGCCGCGGTTGACGCAGCCGATCACGGCACATTCGGCCTTGCCGACGACGCCGCCGGTATCAAAGCTGCTCCTGACCGATATTTCGCCTTCGAGCACGCAGGCCTCTATCCTGCCCTCCGACGCATGCCCGACGATGCCTCCAACGTAAAAGCAATTCAGGCAGTCGGTACTGCCGCTCATGCTGCAGTTCGTGACCACGCAGGCGGTGCTGTCGCCGACGATGCCGCCGACGTTTTGCGAATACAGGCCCATAAGCATTCCGGAGCATGAGCAGCCCGTGAAAGTACAGCCCGCGGCGGCCGCAGCGATGCCTCCGGTGCCCTCGCTCCTGCCCGGTGCGCATACTGCATAGACGTTTCCGCCGAAGCAGCAGTCCGAAAACGCTGTCTGAGCTGCCGCAACCGCGATCCCCGCCGCATAGTATCCGGCGTTCACGAATGACTGAGCGACGGTCAGGGAAGTTATCTCCGCGCCTTGCGCATAGCCGAACAGCGCTCCCGTATTGTTTTCAGAAGAGGTATACAGACCCAGAACGGAATGACCGCGGCCGTCGAAATTGCCGCAGAAAGCCATGCCGTTGCTGTCGTAACTTGTCGGTGCGGAGCCGATCTGCGTCCAGGTGTTCGCAGGAGCATTCATCAGGATCCAATCCTCCCAATCAGAGGTGTCATTCAGCAGGATATCGTCCGAAAGCGCAAAGTATTTTCCGGAGCAGTTATTGCCTGTATTGACCATGCGCGCCAGCAGTGCAAGCTGGGAGCCGGTCGATATCTGATAGGGATTTGCCTCGGTGCCCGTGCCTCCCGCAAAGCTTCCCGCGACCGAGCCGTCCCAGATATCGCGGGTCTCCGGCGCGGTCTTTGCAAGCGCCGCGAGCGGAATGACCGCCGCGAGCATCAGCGCCGCAGTGATCAGGCAAATTGCCTTTAACATTGTTTTTCTCATAGTTTCCTCCCTAAAGCGTAGTGCTTTTGAGTTATATTCCAGCGCTGTCAAGCGCATGAAAGCCTGTTTATCCGGCGTTCTCCGCCTGCCCGGCCTCCGCGACCGTGACGCCGCTCGTCCACTCGACCATCTTCGGAACGAGCTTTTCCGCGTCCTCCGCGGTGCAGTA
>JAFPQL010000068.1 GCA_017414145.1 Oscillospiraceae bacterium
CTGACGGTGCTGCTGCACCGGCTCTCTCTGCGGCTGACTTCTGCGCTGCGGCTCCTGCGGACGCTGCGGACGGCTCTGCTGACCTTCCGGGCGGCGATGCGGCGCACGCTGCTGACCGCCGTTCTGCGGCCGCTGCTGCGGTGCGCGTCTCGGCGGTGCATCGACCTGCTCGACATCCCGGCGGACGCGGTTCTGCTGACCGTTTGCGCGCTGCTCCTCCGGACGCCGCCGCTGCGGTGCCTGCTCAGCGTTTCTTCTGACCGGTGCCTTCTGCCCGGGATTCTCACGGCGGGGCTTTTCCCGCTCCGGCATACGGCTTTCCTGCGCCGGCTCCGGATTCCCGCGGGCCGGTGTCTTGGGCGTTGCCGCGTGGCTCCGCGGCGTACCGGTCTGTACAAAATCAAGATCGTCGCTTTCGCGCCGTTTGGCTGTCCGGCGCGGGGACGCTTCCACTTCTCTCAGGATCTCCTCCAGTGCTGCATCCGCATCGCGGTCGGCACTGCTTCTGATATTCTTCTCATCTGCCATTTGTTACGCCCCCCTTTCTTACGATTCCGGCTTGATCAGCCAGCATGTCGGCATTTTGCGCGGACCGTAAAGCGAGGAGCAGATATTCTGCAGCTTTCCGTCAAAATACAGAAGCGAGGAGCTTCCGCCGTCCAGGTTCATGGCATTGACGGCACCGTGCTGCAGCATGATCTGCGTCAGGTCATCGTAGGTCGCGCCGAGCGAGTCGGTCTGTCTGCCGTTGATGACGAGGAACAGGACCGTACCGTCCGCGGTCTGGCCGATCGCGGTGCGCGGGTTGAAGCCGCCGCCGAGGGAATCCTGCTCATTGCCCGGCACGCCGTTGACGATCAGCGGACGCTTCGGGTCGCCCCAGCAGACTGCATCGCGCAGTCCGAGATCAATTGCCTGCTGCGCGGTCATTTTTCCGATATGCATGATATTGTCCTGATCGAAGCCGATGACAAATTCATAGGTCGTGTTGCGGTCACCCCAGCGGAGCTCACCCTCGGAAATGACCATGCCGAGCGGGATACCGCCGTTGCCGACGCCGTTCAGATCGACAAAGCCGCCTGCATTCGTGCCGCCCTGTGCGCCGTATTTTTCGATCATGTCCGCAACTCTCATGCCCTCGTATTCCTCACCGTAGGGACCGGAGATGCCGACGAACACGCGGGACGGATCCGAGATCTTCAGCAGCTTGCCCTTGAACGTGCTGCCGGAAACGTCAATGAGCTCGGTCGCCTTGCGCTCCGTATCCTCCGGAACGGCATTGCCGTTCTCATCGACCTTCTGCGCGATATTGACAAGCGCGGTATTGGTATCCGCAATATTCTCCTCCCCGGAATTGCCGAGATATTCCTCGATCTGCTCCGGCGTATAGTACCAGTCCGCAAGGAATTTGATCGCACTTGTCTCCTTCACGGAACATACAAAAAGCTTTTTCGCGCTGTCAGACGGTCCCTTTGCAATGACAAGCATCAGCAGATACAGGGCAACCACAGCCATGATCAGCGTGGTCAGTATCACGATCAGAACGCGCCCGACAATTTTTCCGGCACTGAGCCGGCGGCGTGCATGAGCCATATTCAGTCAACCTTTCGTTCAGTTTTTTTCGTATATGCAGCCGCAGCTGCACAGTATGATGCACTCTATATTTTAACGCAAAATCCGAAAAAAAGCAAGTGTTTTCCGCATTTTCCGACAAGATTCTCACTGAGCGGTTTTTTCGCGTATTTTTTTGTATAAGATGCTGTACGCCCCGTGTCAAACCCTGTCGGAACCGCATATCATGATGCAGGGAGGTGAGAACCATGGAGACCCATTTTGTCGTCTCGACAGAGACCTATGCGGAGAA
>JAFPQL010000069.1 GCA_017414145.1 Oscillospiraceae bacterium
ATCTCCGGTGTGTTGTACTTGTTCAAACAATACGCTCCTGTAATGAAATTTACGGTCAGGCGTTCGGTCTGTCTGACCGCATTCATGATAACATATTTCCGCGGAAATGTCAAGACGCCCTTCATGTGCCGGATTCCTTCGGCGGACGCTTCCGCTTCTGCTTCGGCCGGTCGGGAAAGAGCGCCGCCTTGCTTTTCGCCGCAAGCTTTGCGATTGCCTGCTTGACCAGCTCGCGCTGCTCCGGTGTCAGATTCCGCATGGCTCTGAGAATCGCACGGGCGGATTTCAGCTTTTCCGCCTTGATTTCATAGAAATTCTCCTTTTCCGACGCCTGAATGACATCGAACACCGCGGCGGTCAGCGAACGGCGGTCGGCGTCGTCCAGCGTGTTCAGCCAGCCGTTGACCGTCCGGTTGATGAACAGACCGAGCTTTGAGAGTTCGTCCGCGTACACGAAGTCCGTCCCGCAGATTTCCCACGCATAGGCGAAATGCTGTCCGAGCGCCGCGGCATGACTGGTCACAATGCGGTGCGCCGTCGCGGCGGTGAGCAGCTGTCCGACGAGCGAGGACTGCGGAATCACGCTGACGATCTTGTCCTTTGTCTCCTGAAAGACCGGCAGCTCGGCTATGTCGTCGCGGAAGCCCGGACCGTCAAAGTCAAAGATTCTGCCGATGCGCGACCGGATTTCCGGCGGATTGAACACCGCCGCATACACAGCAAAATTGCCGCCCTTTGAATGTCCGCCCGTCCAGATTTCCCCGTCATGCGCCGCACAGCAGCTGGTCAGATACGCCGCCGCGTCCTTCTGCCCCGGCGTCTCGGACATAAACGAAAAATGGAAATCCTCCCGCCAGCCCGCGATGCTGCCGTCCGTTCCGCGGAACGAGACAAAGCAGACCCCGTCCGGCAGACGGACGGTCAGCGCGGCAAACTGCATCGCGTCGTCCTGATCGGTGCGGCTGACATAGCCCGAAAGGCGCAGATCGCGGAATCTTGCCGATTCTGCAAGCGTTCTGAGAAGCTGACAGTCCTGCTCATAGCTGAAGCTGCGGATGGATTCCGGCACGACATCCGGGTCGTACCGTCCGGCAGCCTCGGAAAGCGGGATTTCTTCCGCAAAGTCCTCCGGCACGATGCCGTCAAACGGGATGTAGCTGAGCTGCGCCAGAATCAGGGCATCGACGACATGAAACGCATCCTGTGCAAAGGTCAGGTCGCCGCGCCATTGCAGATAATCAAACAAATTCGGCATATGAATCCCTCCGTGCTGTCTTTGAAGACATTGTACACTTATTTTATGAGATTGTCAAGCATCTGTGCCGATTTTTCCGTAATTTCGCGGCTTTCCGGCAATCGGGCGCAGTGCCGTCTTACAGTGTGCGGCAGCGGTCTTTGACGAAAATGTCAACATCATGCGCCGACAGTGGGCGGTTATTCAACATATTGTGCTAATTTGAAAGAATACTTGCATTTTGCCGCTAGATGTGGTATAATAAGAATCCGGAGCATCACCGCCGCAGACCGCGGCAGACTGCCCGCCAATTCGCAGAAGGGATGATCTAGTATGTTCATGGAATTTGCACCGGAATGGGAAGGCTTCCGTCCCGGAAAGTGGAGCAATTCGTCCGTTAATGTCCGTGACTTTATTCAGCTCAATTTTACGCCGTATGACGGCGATGAATCATTCCTCGAAGGGCCGACGGACGCCACAAAGCAGCTCTGGGCGCAGGTCATGGACCTTGCCCGTCAGGAGCGGGAAGCAGGCGGCGTCCTCGACATGGACACAAAAATCATTTCGACCATCACCTCGCACCCGGCAGGCTATCTGGACAAGTCGCTTGAAAAGATCGTCGGCCTTCAGACGGACAAGCCGTTCAAGCGCGCACTGCAGCCGTTCGGCGGCATCCGCATGGCACAGCAGGCCTGCAAGGAGTACGGCTATGAGGTCGATCCCGCCGTCGTGGAAATCTTTACCAAATACCGCAAGACGCACAATCAGGGCGTGTTCGACGCCTATACGCCGGAAATGCGCCTTGCCCGCAAATCCGCCATTCTGACCGGACTGCCCGATGCCTACGGCCGCGGCAGAATCATCGGCGATTACCGCCGCGTGGCGCTCTACGGCATTGACAAGCTGATTGCCGACAAGGAGCATCAGAAGGAGACGCATTTCGTCCGCATGACCTCGCCGAACATCCAGCTCCGCGAGGAGCTTTCGGAGCAGATCCGTGCGCTCGGTGACCTCAAGGAGCTCGGCAGAATCTACGGATTCGATATCTCCCGTCCCGCGAAAAACGCGCAGGAGGCCGTTCAGTGGCTCTATTTCGGCTATCTGGCGGCGGTCAAGGAGCAGAACGGCGCCGCCATGAGCCTCGGACGCACCTCGACCTTCCTCGATATCTATATTCAGCGCGATCTGGAACGCGGACTGATTACGGAATCGGAGGCGCAGGAGCTGATCGACCACTTCATCATGAAGCTCCGGATGGTCAAATTCGCCCGCACACCCGAATACAATGCCCTGTTCTCCGGCGACCCGACATGGGTTACAGAGTCCATCGGCGGCGTTTCTGTGGACGGTCAGCACATGGTCACCAAGAACTCCTTCCGCTACCTCAATACCCTGAACAACCTCGGTACCGCACCGGAGCCGAATATGACCATTCTGTGGTCTACCAAGCTTCCGATCAACTTCAAGAAGTTCTGCGCAAGAATGTCCATCAAGTCCTCCTCCATCCAGTATGAGAACGATGACCTGATGCGCGTGATCCACGGCGATGACTATGCGATCGCCTGCTGTGTCTCCTCGATGCGTGTCGGCAAAGAAATGCAGTTCTTCGGCGCCCGCGCGAACCTCGCCAAGTGCCTGCTCTACGCCATCAACGGCGGCGTAGACGAGCGTCTCGGCGTGCAGGTCGGCCCGAAATACCGTCCGGTCGAGGGTGAGTACCTGGACTATGACGACGTGATGCAGAAGTATGACGACATGATGGAATGGCTGGCAGGGCTCTATGTCAACACCCTGAACGTCATCCATTATATGCATGATAAGTACAGCTACGAGCGTGTGCAGATGGCGCTGCATGACCGCGATGTCAAGCGCTATTTTGCGACCGGTATCGCAGGCCTGTCCGTTGTGGCGGATTCCCTCAGCGCAATCAAGTATGCCAAGGTCAAGCCCATCCGCCGCGACATCAAGATCAAGAACCGCGCCGGTGAGGTCGTGGATGTGGCACGCAATGTGGTCGTGGACTACGAGATCGAGGGCGATTTTCCGAAGTACGGCAACGATGACGACCGCGTGGATGAGATTGCCGTGCAGATCGTCCGCACGTTCATGGACAAGATCCGCAAGCACCACACCTACCGCGACAGCCTGCCGACCATGTCCATCCTGACGATCACCTCGAATGTGGTCTACGGCAAGAAGACCGGCAACACCCCGGACGGCAGAAAGCAGGGCGTTCCGCTGGCCCCCGGTGCCAACCCGATGCACGGCAGAGACACCCACGGTGCGGTGGCATCGCTCTCCTCCGTGGCCAAGCTGCCCTTCCGCCATGCGCAGGACGGCATTTCCAACACGTTCTCGATCATCCCGGATGCGCTGGGCAAGAATACGCAGATCTTTGCGGGTGATCTGGACATCGACCGCCTGACACAGGAGGCATTGGAAGAGGATGACGATTGATCCCAAGCTCCCGAAGGATATGGATCCCGATGCACTGGTGGAGCTGCTTGACGCACTCTGTGAGGCAGGCAGCCAGCATATCGACCTGAGCATCGGCGAGGAGACCAGAGTACAGACGATGAACAGCACCGAATGCTGCAAGGCCGGTGCGTGCTCCGTCCCCACGCTGGGCGAAGACCCGGATGAGGAGGATGAACTCTAAAAAAATCCTCTAAAAACGTTGTTTTTAGAGTGGGGTGTGGGGCGAAGCCCCACATCTCCCCATTCAGTTTGTTACAAACAGAAACGGAAGATCACAAAAGAAAGCTATCTATGAGGAGGTAAATTATGGCAGATCAGCAGATCAATGAACAGCAGGTCGATAATCTTGTAGAGCTGCTCGACGGCTATGTACAGAAGGGCGGCCATCACCTGAATGTCAACGTATTCACCCGCGAGACGCTGCTCGATGCACAGGCACACCCGGAGAAGTACCCGCAGCTCACCGTGCGTGTCTCCGGCTATGCGGTCAACTTCATCAAGCTGACCAAGGAACAGCAGGACGACGTCATCTCCCGTACATTCCACGACAAGATTTAAGCGGGGAGCACCCTTTTCGGGCAAGTGACTAAGATGCAGGTGCAGGAGGCTCAGCCTCCTGCCGAGGAGGGTTTAGGGAGGACGAGTAGCCCTCCCTAAGTCGGCTTTAGCCGACAAAAAACATCC
>JAFPQL010000070.1 GCA_017414145.1 Oscillospiraceae bacterium
ATTTTTTGTATCATATTGCGGGGCGGATGCCCGTGCGGTCTGCGGGGGAATCCCCCCGGTGTGACAGCCGTTAAGTCCCGCCGAAAAAGTAGTCAGTCGCCGCGCTTACCATCTCGTACGGATCGTCGTGCTCTATGAACGGCGCCCATGCAAATTCCGTGTGCGACGCGCCGTCCGGCGTGACGGTCAGGAACATCGAGCGCCAGACATTTTCCCTGCCGAACGCCTCGCCGCAGAAGAAAAACATGGATGCGGCAAGCTGATTGATCTGATTGTTCAATTCGGTGCGGCCGGGGACATAATAGCCCGCATTTGCAAAGATTCTCTGAAAGGAATCCTGCGTGAAGACCGTGTCCGTTTCTTCCTCCGCCGCAAACCGTGCGATACATCTGCCGCCGGCGAAATCCGCGAACAGGCAGATTTTCTTCCACGGCACCGGCATGATGCTGATGAGATACTGTTCCAGCGCCGTGCGCTTCATGCGGATCATCTCCGTGTCCGGAAACGGCGCCGGCGGATGTACGGGCTCCGGCGCCCCCTGTCTGCGCACTTCGGCGTTGATGACCGCCTGATTGACCGAAACATCCGCATATTCAAATTCAAACCGGACCTTGTATTTCAGGGTGACAGAGCAGAGCATCACGCGCCAGTCTTTCCCCTGTGCCCTGTCAGCGCCGTGCAGCGCCGACACCAGAGCTGCAAGCTGCTGCTCCGCTTCGCGCCGGCTCACCGGACAGTCGTCGTTGTATTCCCAGAAGCAGTCAGTTTTCTCCGCGTCCGCCATCGGCAGCAGATCTGATTCCGGGTCCGTCTGCATGAGCCAAGTGCTGACAGACGCGCCGCTGACGGCCGCATAAAAGCAGAGCGTTCCCCAGCGCGGCGGAAAGTTGTCAGTCAGATATTGAATGAGCTGTTCCTGTATGGCGGTGACGGTGTCTTTGTGATTGGACTGCTCCATACGGCTGCCTCCGATCTGATGTTACAGTTTCCCTTCTGAAAATGCCCTGACCAGTCCGCCCGCCGCGATGATCTGCTGAATAAACGGCGGAAACGGCTCTGTGTGAAATTCCTGTCCGGTGGTCAGGTCGCGGATGATGCCGCGTTCCAGGTCTGCTTCGACGCGGTCGCCGTCGGAGATTGCGTCTGCCGCCGCCGGACATTCGATGATCGCCAGTCCGATGTTGATCGCGTTTCTGTAGAAGATGCGCGCAAAGCTCTTTGCGATGACGAGGGAGATGCCGCTCGCTTTGATCGCAATCGGGGCGTGCTCGCGGGACGAGCCGCAGCCGAAATTCTGCCCCGCGGCAATCAGATCGCCCGGTCTGACGCGGCGCGTGAAATCCGGGTCGAGATCCTCCATGCAGTGCGCGGCGAGCTCCTTCGGGTCGCTGGTGGTCAGATACCGCGCCGGAATGATGACATCCGTATCGACATTGTCGCCGTATCGGATGATATTGCCCTCGTATTTCATGACATGACCTCCTCCGGACTGCTGATTCTGCCGGTGACGGCGCTGGCTGCCGCAACGGCGGGCGACGCGAGATAGACCTCCGATTCCGGATGCCCCATGCGTCCGACAAAATTGCGGTTTGTGGTCGCCACGGCGCGTTCGCCCTTTGCCAGCACGCCCATATGTCCGCCGAGACACGGCCCGCAGGTCGGTGCGGAAA
The DNA here is from genome assembly GCA_017414145.1 of Oscillospiraceae bacterium. The sequence goes on from JAFPQL010000070.1 coordinate 1,671, forward strand.
CGACGGCGCCGCTCTCGACGAAGATGCGCA
>JAFPQL010000071.1 GCA_017414145.1 Oscillospiraceae bacterium
CCGCACTGGAGGTGCGGGAGGCAAAGCTCGCGGACAGCATTCAGCCGATGATGCAGGCACCGTGTCCGGCCGCTCCGGACCGTGCGCAGTTCTGGGCGGATTTTGAACGGATGCCCTTTGACAGACTCTCTGCAAAATACGGAAAAGTCTCTCTGAAAATCAGAATCAAACGGAAGCTCAAAAAGCTGCTCGGTCGGCACTGAACGAAAGCCGGGAAAGGATACGGACGATGAAACGCGAAAAGATTACTGTTTACAATGCGTGGCGCGGCATCTGTGCGCTTTTTATTCTGTTTTCGCATATGTCCTTTGTCGCGGGTTCGGATAACCCGTTCTGGCACGGGTTTCACCGCATTGTCATGAGTCAGGGCTCGATCTGCTGCTCGTTCTTTTTCTTCTGCTCCGGCTTCTTCCTGAATTACACATGGAAGCAGGAGCAGTCGTTCGGGCAGTACATCAAGGGCAAATTAAAGCGGATTTATCCGCTGGCACTGCTGGTCTTTGTGATGGCGCTCGGCGTGAACCTGATGCTCAACGACCAGAGCGGCGAGGTCGAGACGGCGGCAGTCGGCAGCGCACCGTGGCTTTTCAATGTCGCGGCAAACCTGTTCCTGTTCAAGGCGTTTATTCCGTTTGAATCGGTCTTTTATTCGTTCCACGGCCCTTCGTGGTATATCTCCGTGCTGTTTTTCTTCTATCTGTTTGCGTATCCGTTCCTGCACGGACTCTATGGGAAGGACAGAAAGAAGTGGCGGAAGCTCATCGCCTGGGTTTGTCTCGGCGCCTATGCGGCGGAGCTGATTGTCTGCATTATTGTCCGGGTGCAGTCCTTCACGCATCTGTGGCTCTGCTATGTCAACCCGTGGTTCCGCATCTTCGGCGAGGGCTTTGCGGGCATCCTGCTCTGCGAGTATATGCCGGAGATTCAGGAGCGCCTCAGGAAGATTCCGGTGACGGCGCTGGAGCTCTGCGGCCTGCTGCTGTTCCTCGCCGGTATCCTGCTGCGCAATGTCGTGCATCTGCGTATTTATCCGGCATGGCTGCAAATCCTGTTCATGGGCAGCATTCTGCCTGCGTTCCGGAGCGGCAAGGGCAAGTGCTCGGAGATTCTGAACAAAAAGCCGTTTTTGTTCCTCGGAGAGATCAGCTTTGAGCTCTATATGACACACGCCTTTGTGTATGAGGGCCTTCCGATTGCGTCGGGCTTTGCCAGCAAGGCGATGAAGCGCTTTCTGCTCCAGAACCCCGGCACCCGCTTCGTCATCACGCTGATTCTCTGCATTCTGTTTGCATGGGTTGTCCACCTGTTCATGAACTGGCTCAACAAAAAGATTGTCAGCAAAATATGAACACGGGGGAAAAACGGAAAAAGCGGTTGCTCATTGCCGCCTCTGTCTGTTATCTTGTGCTGGTTTTGCTTGTAACACTTTACCGGGACTTCGGCAAACAAAAGCTGATTCTGACGCCCTTCTGGGAATGGGTGCAGCTGGTGCGGTCGGGCTTCCGGCTCCACTGGATCCTGCAAATCGGGCTGAATATCCTGATGCTGGTACCCTTTGGCTTTCTGCTGCCGCAGCTTTTTGTGAAATGCCGTTCCCTCCTTTCGACGGCGGCCGCGGGCGTGCTGTTCTCGGTGCTGATTGAGGTGACGCAGTATGTACTCAAGCGCGGCTTTACGGAAACCGACGATGTCCTGCACAATGCGGCGGGGGCGGTCATCGGCTATCTGCTGTACCGGCATTTTTCGGGGCGGCGGAAGAACTGAACATCTGCCGCAGGGAGCACAAATACATGGAACAGCAAGCATACCGGACAGCGGCACTGCAAATGATTGCGCTGGTGCGCTGTGCCGTCAACGGCACGGTACCGGATTTTTCTGAAACAGGGGAGCCGGATCCGGCGGCGCTGCTGGCCGTCTGCCGGTCACATGATCTGACGGCGTGTACGGCATATGCGCTGGAAGCCGCCGGCCGGTCAGACGCCGCATTCAGAGAGGAAAAGGAAAAAGCCGTGCGAAAGAGCATCCTGCTGGATGCTGACCGCAGGCAGATTTGTGCGCGGCTGGAGGCGGAGCAGATCTGGTATCTGCCGCTCAAAGGCAGCCTGCTGAAGGACTGGTATCCAAAGCTCGGAATGCGCCAGATGTCAGACAATGACATTCTGTTTGATCCGGCTGCAAGGACGCGTGTGCGTGAGATCATGACGGAGCTCGGCTTTTCGTGCAGTCATTTCGGCAGCGGCAATGTCGATGCCTATGAAAAGCCGCCGGTCAGCAGCTTTGAGATGCACATTTCGCTCTATAAGCCGGATGAGGAACCGCAGTTTGCGGCGTATTTCAGCCGGCGCAGCGCGGAAATGCTCCTGCCGGATTCCGACGGCGGGTACGGGCGGCATCTTTCGGCGGAGGACTTTTACCTCTATTTCCTGAGCCATGCGTACAAGCATTATCACCACGGCGGCACCGGTGTCCGCACTTTGCTCGATGTCTATATCTTTCTGCGGAAATTTGAGCAGACGCTGGATATTCAGTATCTCAGACGGGAGCTGGAAGCGCTCTCGCTGACAGAGTATGAGCAGCAGACCAGAACGCTCGCACAGACCGTCTTTTCCGGCGGCAGACCGGACGCGGCACAGCAGCGGCTGCTGGATTACTATATCTTCTCCGGCACCTACGGGACTGTGCAGCACGAGACGGCGAACCGGCTGCGGCAGTCGGGCGGGTCGGGTGCGAAGTATCTGTTCCGCCGGGTCTTTCCGCCGATGGATTGGATTGCGCGGAATTACCCCTTCTTTGCCCGTCACAAGGTTCTGCTTCCGGCGCTTTTCGTGTACCGCCCGGTTCGCGCACTGTTCTGCCGCCGCGGCAGGCTGCGGGCAGAGCTTCAGGGGCTGAAGCAGAGCGATTCTCAGGCATCTCCCCAGAGCAGCCAGTCTGAATTCTGAACGACCAAGCCAAAAGGAGTTCCAACATGAAGCAACAGATCATCGAAATGCTGCATATGCTGCATCAGGGACATATCGTTTCTCATATGGCGTCGCTCTCCGAAGCGGAGCAGGCCGCGCTGATTGCACAGATCAACACACTGGATCTCTCCGTCCTCGGCATTGAGGATCAGGCGGAGCAGCGCGGGAAATTTGACCCGCTGTACGCGATGACGATGGCCGAGATTGACAAATACCGCGCACAGTACACGGAAACGGGTCTGCGTGCCATCCGCAGCGGCAAGGTCGGAGCGGTGCTGCTGGCGGGCGGACAGGGCAGCCGGCTGGATTTTGAGCATCCGAAGGGGATGTTCCGGATCGGCATCGGGCGCGAGCTGTATATCTTTGAATGTCTGATTCAGAATCTGCTGGAGGTTACGAAGCAGGCGGGCGCATGGGTGCCGCTCTTTGTGATGACCAGCATCAGCAACAATCAGGAGACGCGCGAATTTTTCGAGCGGCACAATTATTTCGGATACAGCGAGGACAATGTCTGGTTTTTCATGCAGGAGCAGCTCCCGACGGTGGACACTGCGGGCAGGCTGATGCTCTCTGAGCGGGGGACGATCTCCACGGCGCCGAACGGCAACGGCGGCTGGTATGCCTCGATGGAAAAGACCGGCATCCTGAAGATTGTCCGGAACGCGGGCATCGAGTGGCTGAATGTGTTTGCGGTGGACAATGTGCTGCAGCGCATCGCGGACCCGTGCTTCATCGGCGCGGTGATCGAGTCGGGCAAGGTGTCCGGCGCGAAGGTCGTCGCAAAGGCGGCGCCGGACGAGAAGGTCGGCGTGCTGTGCCTTGAGGACGGCAAGCCCTCGATCGTTGAGTATTATGAAATGACCGATGAGATGCGGTACCGCCGGGAGCCGGACGGCACGCTCTCGTATAATTACGGCGTGATCCTCAATTACCTGTTCCATGTCGGCCAGCTGAACAATACGCTGTCCGTCAAGCTCCCGCTGCACCGGGCATTCAAGAAAATCCCCTATATGGACGAAACCGGACAGATCATCCGGCCGTCTGAGCCGAATGCCTATAAATTTGAAACACTGGCACTGGACATGGTGCGTCTGCAGGAGAACTGTCTCGCCTACGAGGTGGACCGCAGCCGCGAGTTTGCACCGGTCAAGAACAAGACCGGCGTCGATTCGGTCGATACGGCAAGAGCCCTGCTGCGGCAGAACGGCGTCTTGCTGTAAGCACCGGCTTTTGTCAATCATTCCGGCAGCAGCACCGCCGCACGCGGGACTGCTGCTCTGCGCTTAAAGGAGTCTTTTTCCATGTCATGGGAACAATCTGCTGTCTTTTACCACATTTATCCGCTCGGCCTCTGCGGCGCGCCGTGGGTCAATCCCGGCGGTGAGCCGGTCAGCCGGATCCGCTGCCTGATGGACTGGATCCCGCATCTGAAGCGGCTGCACATCAGCGCCGTGTACTTCAGCCCGCTGTGGGAATCCGGCACGCACGGCTACGATACACACGACTACACGGTTCTGGACCGCCGCCTCGGCACGAACGACGACTTTGCGGCCGTCTGTGACGCGCTGCATGAAAACGGCATCCGCGTTGTCGTGGACGGCGTATTCAATCATGTCGGACGCGGCTTTTTCGCCTTTCAGGATGTGCTGAAAAACGGGCAGTCCTCTCCGTATTGCAGTTGGTTCTGCAATCTGTGGTTCGGCGGCTCCAACCGCTTCGGTGACCCGTTCTCCTACGAGTCATGGCACGGCTGCGAGGAGCTGGTCAAGCTCAACCTGTCCAATCCCGATGTCGTCCGCTATCTGGAGGACGCGATTCTCGGCTGGATGGACCGCTTTCACATCGACGGCATCCGCTTTGACGCGGCGGACTGCATCGACAAGGGATTTTTCCGGCATATCCGGCAGATCACGAAGTCGAAAAATCCGGAGTTCTGGCTGATGGGCGAGCTGATTCACGGAAACTACGCGCAGTACGCCAATCCGGAGATGCTTGATTCCGCGACGAATTACGAATGCTGGAAGGGCATCTGGTCCTCGCACAACGACAAAAACTATTTCGAGATCAATTACGCGATGAACCGGCAGAAGGACATCTACCCGAACCTCTGCCTGTATAATTTCGCTGACAATCACGATGTCACGCGGGTGGCCTCGCAGCTCCGCGACAAACGGCATCTGCCGCTGGTGTATGCGCTGCTGTACGCGATGCCCGGCATCCCGTCGGTGTATTACGGCTCGGAATGCGGCATCGAGGCGGTGAAGCAGCAGGGCTCGGACGAGAATCTGCGCCCCGCGCTGACGCTTTCCGATCTGCATCCGGAGCAGAACCCGCTCTGTCAGTTCCTCTGCACGCTCGGTGCGGCATATGAACGGCTTTCCGCACTGCACACCGGCAGCTTTGCGACGGTCGAGGTACGCAATCAGCAGCTCTGCTTCCGGCGCGGCGACGGCGACAGCGCGGTCTACTGCCTGCTCAATTTACAGGACTGCCCGTCCGGTCTGCCGCTGCCTGTCTCCGGTGACGGCTGGTGCGATCAGCTCACGGGAGCGGCGGTTTCCGCAGGCACGGTCACGGTTCCCGCATTCACCGCAATGTGGATTGCAAAGGGGACACCGGCGCTGTCACAGCAGCCGGAAGCCGCAGCACAGCCGACCCCCGCACCGCAGAATCCGGAACCGGCAGCCCCGGCTGTACCGCAGCCCGAACCGGCGCCGGAGCATTCCGCGGCGCCCGCAGAGCCCGCAGAGCCCGCGGCGCTGACCGCCGCAGACCTGATCGGGATGCTCTCGCAGCTTCACTGCGGCATGACCGCAGCCGAAGCCGCCGCAGTCATCGGACAGACGCCGGAAGCCCGCACATCGGGCAGCAATCCCGTCAGCGTTTTTTCCTTTGCGGGCGGCGTGACGCTGGAGCTGACCGGCGATCCCGTCCTGACGGCTGTCATCCGCAGCGGAGACCGCGCCGCCGCGATCCGATTCTGAGTTCATCAATCTGCCACCGGGCAGGAGATGCAAAAAAAGCATCCGTTTCCGTATCGTTAGGTCTTAGAAGATGCGGAAGACGGGTGCTTTCTGTTTTGAGGAGGATGTATGCAGAAGATAAAACGGCTTCTTCGCTATTTTACACTGACAGAAAAGGCGCTCTGGTGCTGCTCCGCTGCCGGAATGACGGTCAGCTTTCTGCTGTTTGACCGGTCGGGCGGGCTGACGCTTGCCGCCTCGCTGATCGGCGTGACCTCGCTGATTTTCAGCGCAAAGGGCAATCCGGCGGGACAGGTGATGATGATCGTGTTCAGCCTGCTGTACGGCGTGATTTCCGCGTCCTGCGCCTATTACGGCGAGATGCTGACCTATCTCGGCATGACGATGCCGATGGCGGCCGCCGCACTGATTGCATGGCTGCGGCATCCGTACGGCGGCAAACGGTCATCCGTGTGCGTCGGGCGCGTCAGCGGACGGAGTGCGGTGCTGCTCTGCCTGCTGACGGCGGCGGTCACGGCGGGATTTTGTCCGGTGCTGGCGTATTTTCACACGGCGCATCTCTGCCTGAGCACGCTCTCCGTGGCGACCAGCTTTGCCGCCGTATATCTGACGGCACTGCGCAGTCCGTTTTTCGCGGCAGCCTACGCCGCAAACGATCTGGTGCTGATTCTGCTCTGGAGTGCGGCGACGGCATCCGACCGGCGCTATCTGCCGGTGACAGTCTGTTTTGCGGCTTTTCTCGTCAACGATCTGTACGGCTTTGTGAGCTGGCGTCGCATGGCGCGCATACAGGCGGCCGGGACACAAAAATCCCCCCGCAGTCCGGAACGGACCGCAGAGGGATCATGATCTGCGCTGTGACGGGAGGTTCGTCAGGAGCGCGAACCCCGAATGAAGTACAGCACTTCATCGCCTGACGGGGCATTGGACAGATTCAGTCGGCGCCGGTCGTGAAGTCCGCGATCTTCCACGCGGTCGGCGCGAGGACATTGCCGGTGCTTTCCGCCTGAAGCGACAGCGTGATCGGATATCTCGCGTTCGGGATGCCGTTGTCAGCGAACAGCTCCAGCGTGACCTTGCAGGAGTCAAAATCGAAATCGGAGAAGACGGGAGCCTTGTCCGTGAAATGAAACCCGCGGTTTTCCGGTGTTGCCCGGACATAGAGCCCGTCCGCACCGTCCTTGTAATAGGGGTCGTCGCCGTCGGTCAGATGCCGGTACTGCTTGAGGGCTTTTCCGCTGAGATACTGGTTCAGCGCCTGCCGGATGTCGGCAGCGGAGCGGTAGCGTTCCGGCTGATAGCCGGTCAGAACGGAGAAATCTCCGGCTTTGCAGTAGCGGCTGTCCTCTCTGAGTGTCCGGAGCGGGTCAGAAAGCGGCTGCACGGCATCGAGCGCCTCAAAGTTCGACAGCCGGATTTTGTAATCGCTGATCGGGAGAAAAATGCAGTCCGGATCGGCGGTCTTACCGGCTCTAGCCAGATGATAGGACGCATCGCCGGTCGGCACGAGCGTACCGTGTGCGCCGGCGGGCATCCGGAGGGTGCTGAACGGGGTGCCGTCTTCGGCGGTCAGCGTCAGGATGCCGTTTTCCGCCCGCATCGTACCGGATGTACGGGCGGAGCCGTGCGCGGGTGCATAGGCGGTAAAGGCGCCGTCTGCGCTGATCGTGACGGATGCGGCAAGGGGATCGCCCGCGATGTACCAGTCGCCGGCGAGGCTGGCATATGCTTCGGCGCGCTCGGCGGCCTGATCTTCCGTTTCGGCACTGTTTGCGGAAAAAACTGCGTCTCCGGCGCGGCTGCTCAGATCCTGCGAGCAGGCGTGCAGGCACAGTGCGGTGACAATCAGGAACAGTGTCATCAGTTCTTTTCTCATGCGGGGGACTTCCTTTCGCTGCGAATCTTTTGTGGTGTTCAATTAGATAGACATCATTTTTCGCAGTCAGGCTACATTTGTCCGCAAAAAAACCGGTGCCGGTATGACGGATACTCATATAGAAGTTTTGCCCCGAAGCGTTTTAAAGTTCTTCGGGGCATCGTATTTTTTCCTGTTCAGTTAAATCAGAATTTGTGGCTTTTCGTATAGCAAATATGACACACGCCCCAATCATAACACCGCTCGTATTTAATA
>JAFPQL010000072.1 GCA_017414145.1 Oscillospiraceae bacterium
AGATGGGTGTGAAATATTATAATGAATTTTGTGTTCCGTATCGTCAACTTGATATATATCAACTTTCTCTCTTCCTCGCATATATCGAGGCAATGATATAGCGGTTTCAAATTTATTTTCCACAAGCAAACTGGTCCTTTCCGCACCAGCATCTTTTATCTTGTTGTATAGATCTTTTAGTTCACTATTTACTAATGTGAAAGAAAATGCCCCCGTATCCGGCGGGGCTGTCTCCTCATCAAGCTCATCCGGAAAACTATGAGAAGGCCATGAGTAAGCTATGTCATTCTCCTCATTACAACTAGGAAAAGGCCCCCTCAAATTAGGGGTGAACAAATGATTGAGAAACTCTTTCACTTCAAGAAAAGTTGCCATAACAAACCTCCGTTTTTTTGTAAATCCAAACTGTGACTATAGAGCTTTTGTTTTGTGGTTCCGGTGAGTTAATTTGTCGCCGGCAGAGACGCCGCCGCAACCGCCTGCCCCACTCTCCTGTCCATTTCGTCCGGCAGAATGAACTGAATCTGCTCCGCCAGCGTCGGGAATTCCTCGCGCAGGACGCGCTTTGCGCCCTCAATGATGAGGTCGCCGCCGAGTCCCGAAGTGACCCGTCCGGAGATCTGGAGGTAGGAGATATCGTAGAAATCGGCATAGTTCGCAATCGCGTAGCCGAAGTAGGTGCCGATCGTGCGGAAGATGTCCTTTGCGCCCTCGTGGCCGGTTTTCAGGATTTCCTGCACAGCGGTCAGCTTTTCCGCCAGCGTCAGATTTTCATCGAGCGTGATGCCCGCCTTCGGCGCCAGCCGGATGACCGCATCCTGCGAGAAATACTTGACGCCGCAGCCGTAATCGCCCGACCACTCATCGACCGGAGAAGCCGGATTGTAATCCACCGGCACGAACGCCAGCTCATTGTGCCAGCCGGTGACATTGCCGTTCGCATCGACATAGCCGCCCGCCTGCGAGGTGCCCATCGCAATGCCCAGCACGCCGTTGACATCCATTGCCATCGAAGCCGCCAGCGCCGCGACATCGCCGTCATTCGCAACGGCATACGGCACGCCCAGCTCGTTCAGCACATCGACATAGACATTCTTGCAGGCATCGCCCTGCGTGTCCTTCGGCACCTTCAGAAACAGGTGCGAGACCATGGCGCGGTTTGCGACCAGCACGCCCGCCGTCGAGACGCCGACCGCATCAAAGCGCGGCATATGCTCCGCCGCCTTCAGAATCGCCGCCCTGATATGCTCGCGGTGATAGGAGATATCTTCGGCGAGCTTCGGGAGCCAGACGATTTCCTCTGCCCAGACGGTCTTGCCGTCCACCACGGCGGCGACCTTGATATCACTGCCGCCCGCGTCAAAGCCGACGCGGCATCCGTTTAAGTTTCTGCCGATTGCCAGCGGACGCACACGGCTCTCCGGCATATCTGCAAAATCGCGTTCCTCGACCTCGAACGGGCGCTCATAGGTCGTGGACCAGAAATCGACATCAAAGGCGCGCAGGCCGTCCTTTGTGTAGGCGTCGCGGATGTATTCATAGACAGCGTGATCGCCCGCCAGCATGACCTTCCAGCCGCCCGCACACCAGAGAATGGTCTTGATCAGGCGCTCGGCATAGCGGCAGTTCTCGGCGGTATCCGCACCGAGGAAGGTGTCGCGGCGGTAGACCAGTCCGTCCTCACGCTCCACGGCAATGGAAAACGGACGGTCCGCAGTCTTCAGAAAGTCGCGGTTAAAATAGACCGCAGGCAGAAAATCGGGGTCGAGAATCGGTCGGATCATAAGACGGTTCCTTTCTTTGTTGACCGGAAAAAACAAACGGCGGCTTTTTAGCCGTCATTTGCTTTCCGCAGATACGGATATTCCGGCTGTGTGCCGGAACGGCAGATACAGCCTTCAGATCATTTGGTGTTCATGAGATTCCAGCGGAAGGGGCAGATACGCGACGCCTTCGTGGTATCGAACATGAAATTCTTATCGAGTGTCGTCATGTCGAGGAAGCGGTAATTGGTCTTTTCCTCGGCACTGCCGAACAGCCGCTCCTTGAGGGACACGCCCGCGCTGCTGCGCTGCACCACGACGCCCAGACGGTGATGCTCCCGCATAAAGGTGATGATTTCGGACGCCATAATCAGGCCGGTGTCCGCGACATTGTAGACGCCGGTATAGTTCAGCCCCTCCGCCTGCCGCAGGAATCCGATGATAAAATCGGAGATGTTGTGGATGCAGCAGAGGTGGAAGCCGTACTCACCTGTGCGGAACACAAAGAGCGTCTTGTCCTTCGGGTCGGTGATGCGCGACACCAGATTGTCGGTGAAATCGAAGGAATACACCGGCGGAACCCGCATCACACAGCAGACCATTGTCTTGGTGCGGCGGACATCGTCCGCAAACGCGATCTCGGACGCAGCCTTGAGCTTTGCGTAGTTCGAGACAGGCTTCGTCGCATCGTCCTCGCGGACAGGCTCACGGGTTTCGGGCGTCTTGTAAATCTGGGTTGTGCTGAGCATGATAAACTTCTGGATATCCTTGCCGATTGCGAGCTTATAGATAAACTTGTCGCAGGCGGCGCTCAGTTCCATCTGTTCCTTTTCCACGATCGGGCCGAGATCATTGTCAACGGTGCAGGCAAGATGCACAACATAGTCCAGCTGAAACTCGTCGAAAATCTCCGCGTACTTCGACTTCTCATTCGGGGCTGCTGCGCGGAAGAAATAGTTCTCCTTTTCGGCGTTATACGCGGTCGGTTCTCTGTCAACGGCGATAACAGTATTGCCTTTTTTCAGCAGGCCGGAACAGACTTTTTCGCCGATCCGTCCGCATCCTCCGGTTACAAGAATCGTTGCCATATCTCTCACAGTCCTTTCCGTGGTGGATTTGCTTTCATGCACGCCTTGTCATGAAAATGAGACAAAAATCCGATACTTCTACATCTTTATTATATCATAATCATCTCTGAATTGCAAGCGGGCGGCCGATTTTTGCTATTATCCTCAATCGGCGGCGGGATTTTCTCCGCTCTCTATGTTCATTTTCCACAAAAACAAACACCGAAAGTATTATTCAATCTTTGTTTTTGCTATATTTCAAGAAAAATCATCAGATTTTGCGCCCCGAATCTGACACATCCCCGCCCTCCCGCAGCCGGCGGAAGAAATCCGACATCAGCGCGGCGCAGGGGTCCTCCAGCAATCCTGCCGTCACACGCGGGCGGCGGATGCGGGGCAGCGAAAACAGCTCTGTCACCGAACAGACAGCGCCTAAAACGGGGTCATACGCCCCAAAAATCACGCGGTCGATCTGCGCGTTGAGGATCGCGCCCGCACACATCGGGCAGGGCTCCAGCGTCACATACAAATTGCAGCCGGACAGCCGCCATGTGCCGCGCTTTTTCGCGGCCTCCTCCAGTGCGAGGATTTCCGCGTGCGCCGTCGGGGAATGATCCTGCTCGCGGCGGTTCCGCCCCCGGCCGAGGATCTCGCCCGTTTCACGGTCCGTGACCAGTGCGCCGACGGGAATTTCCCCCGCCGCCTCCGCCTCCCGCGCCAGTGCGATCGCCTCGTTCATATAATCAAAGTCTGTTTTCTCAGCGGGCATCTGACAACCTCCTGCCGCATCTTCAGAAATACAGCTGCACCAGCGCCAGCAGCAGGGAAGCCGCCGTCCACGGGAGCATCGTCACCGTCGCAATGAGCTGTGCGAGCTTGACGGCAGCCGGAATTCCCGTATGAATATTATGCAGGCGCAGACGGCTTGCGCGCCGGATGGCGAAAAACGCCGCCGCAATCGTGCCCGCACTGAAGAGCGTCAGCACGAAGCTCCAGAGCGGCATCGCACCGCCGGAATAGACCAGCACCAGACGCGCATAGGACAGCGTGATGAACACCGCACGCACCAGCACACATTTCACGAGAGAACCGCTGCGCAGCATCAGATAGCCCGCCGCGAGTCCGATCAGCAGCTCCGCGACGCGCATGGGCAGCGTATTCGGCAGCAGAAAGCCGATCAGCGCCGCCGCCGACAGGGCAAAGGGGTCGCCGAACTGCCGCAGCACCTGCAATGCGCAGCCGCGCAGCATCAGCTCCGCCAGAACGGACACGACCACCGCCTCATACAGTCCGTACGCAAAGACCGCTTCGGTACTTTTATACGCCAGAATCCGCTCGGCCAGCTCGACGCCCTCCTTGTGGGACAGCAGCGTGAACAGCGCCGCAATCAGCATTCCCGCGCCCGCCGCCGCCGTTATCTCCGGCACAGAGCCGGGACGCAGCGGAAAGAACACCCGCCGCGGCAGCCGGAACAGCGAAATCAGAATCAGCGACGGAATGCCGAATTTCATCGTGCTGAGCAGGATACGGACAGCCGTGGTCGTCCACTGACTGCCGTGCATCGAAAAGGTCAGAAAATCCAGCCGGATGTTGAAGCCGAAGGTCCCCAGCAGCCAGATCAGCGCCGTGCCGCCGATCATCTCACAGCAGAAGCAGACGAGCAGCGCCGCGCCGAGGCGTTCTCCGGTGCGGTGCAGCGCCCTCCGCTCGGCGGCAGCGGCGTTTTCTGCCGCAAGGGTTCTGCCCTCCGTATAGGTATTTTCGCGGCTGTTTCCGCGGTACCGGAATAAAAACGAGCCCTGTGTCCGGCTGCGCCATTTCCGGTGCGCTTCATTATACTGCTTGTTTTCCGAATCATATACAAAGCTCTCTACGACATCTACCGTCGCGTTCGGCACAGCAGACACCTCCTTCCGGCTGAAGTTCAGAAAAGGCACGATGATTGCAGATTGACATAATCGTCCAATTCTATTGTACCGGATTTGTGCGCGCCGCTTGTACGGCATTCTGTAAAATTTGCGTGAACAATTCGTGAATACAGTGCGGGTTTTATGCAGGCTCCGCCGGACAGTGCAGCTCCATTTTCACATGGGGGATGCCGTCCTCCAGAAACTCCTCTGAGCAGATGACAAATCCCTCGCGTGCATAAAACCCGGCCGCATAGCACTGCGCGTGCAGCACGATCTTCTTTGCGTGCAGCATGGTCTTTGCCCGCAGCACGCCCTCGTGCAGCATTTTCCCGCCGAGCCCCGTACCGCGGTCGGTCGTCACGACGCGCCCCAGATGTACGGTCTCCGGATCGCCGTCCAGCGTGAACAGCCGGAGACAGCCGGCGACCGAGCCGTCCTCCCGCGTGTAAAACACATGGATGCTGCGTTTGTCCAGCCCGTCCGGATCGAGATACGGACAGTTCTGCTCGACGACAAACACCTCGCAGCGCGCCCGCAGAATCTCATACAGCTCGTCGAGTGTCAGCTCGCTGTAATGCTTGACATTCAGCCGATTCATCGTTTTCCCTCCCGCGCATCCGCGCAATTCCGGCATCATTGCCGAAAAAAGCGATGCCCCCGCATCGGAGACATCGCCTGTTCTTACAGTAGACCGGACCGGCGGATGCCCGCCGTCCCTGCCGCGCCGCTCAGGACTTCCGGCTGCCGCGCGCACTGCCGCCGCGGGAGCCGCCCCGCCGTTCATTGCCGCGGCGAAGCTCACAGCGCTTTTCCTCACTCTGCTGCGTGAAATGCCGCAGCTTATCCTCAAAGCTCATCTCCGACTGCGGTACGGTTTTCTTCGGCTCATAGACATACGGCTTTGCCTGACGGCGCTGCTTCGGCGGTCTGCCGCCTGCCTGCTCGCCGCGTTTCTGTCCCTCGGCCTGCTCCGCCGCCTTCCGGATGGAAAGGCTGAGTCTGCCCTCCGGCGTATATGCCAGCACCTTGACGCGCACGGTGTCCTGCTCGTTCAGATGCTCGTGAATATCGCGCACAAAGGTATCAGAAACCTCTGAAATATGCACCATGCCGGTGACCGTCCGCACAGCGCCGGTTTCATCCGCCGCCGATATTTCCACAAACGCTCCGTACTGTGTGATTCCCTTGACGCGTCCCTCATAGACGGATCCGATTTCCAGCTGCATATTGTTCCCTTCTGCGCGGCTCCTGCCGGCGGTATTGCTCAGTTTCTGGAGGTATCGAAGAAGCGGCGCTCATTCGGATAGGCATAGTTGAGCTTTTCGATGGCAGCCTTCTCCATATAGCCTTCCAGATCGTCTGTCTCGACGAATTTTTCCAGCTCGATGCGCTCGGCATCGGCGGCTTCGATCTTCTCCTTCAGTTCGGCAAGCTCCTGCCGCTTGTCAACGAGATTTGCCTGTGTGACGACAATCGAAACGATACAGACAATAAACACGGCTGCCACAACGATTCGCGTGATGATCCAGTCGAAGATATTGCGCCGCTCGCCCTTCTGATTGCGTCTGCGTTCACCCTTGTTGCATTCCATTGTTCTTTCTCCGTTCTGTCCCGGACCGTTGTCCGATATTTTTCTCATTCTATTATAACGCAATCGCAGCGATTGGTCAAGAGGTTTTTGAAATTTTTTGCGCGCCGTCCGTTTTTTCGGGGATTCTGACAAAAAACCGGGCTGTTTTTTGCCGGATTCGCCCGTACAGCCCCGACCGGACCCGCCGGATCCCGCGCAAAACGCGTCCTGTGACCGCACCGGCCGTCAGGAGATAGAGCGCCAGCCCCAGCAGCATCCCGAAGGCCGTATAAAACCGCAGACTGCCGTGCAGAAACATCACGGCACAGCACTGGTGCAGCAGCATCAGGCAGAATACATAGAGCGCGTCCTCGCAGAACACCGCCGCGGCACAGTGCGGGATCAGTGCGCGCAGCAGCCGCAGCGCATCCAGCAGGACGCCGGCGGGCAGGCCGAGCAGTACGCTGAACAGAAACATCTCTGCCTCTGCGGAGACGGTTGTGAGATGCTCCGTCATTCCCGTCACCGCAGCAGTCTCCCGATCAGGCCGCGGGACGCCGTGCGGTCGCGGTCGCCGTAGCGGAGTGCGCTGATTTCACCGGAAATGCGCAGTCCGCCGGTTTCTGTGCTCAGCTCACTGACCGTGAGTCCGCTGCCCAGAACGGTCAGCTCACCGAGCGCGGTATACAGCACAGCCGCACGGTCATCAAAGCGGACGATCTCCGTCACGCCGGTCAGCGTCAGCAGACTGCGGTTTTCCAGCACGGCACTGTGCGTGCGGGATTGCGGTTCCTTCATGCCGCGGCACCTCCTGTCTGCGGCATTGTATGCAGCAAAGCCGCGCCGCAGAACCGGACACAGCAAACCGCCGGTCCCCAAAGAGCGGGAACCGGCGGTTCTGATGCAAGCAGTCAGTCAGCTTACGGGGCATCCGGCAGATCCGGATTGCCGATCAGCTCATACCATGTCAGGTCATCGAAACCTGCATTGTACTTGAGCGTGAAGTAGGTCAGGATGCTCGTCGCGTCGAAGGCGGACAGCTCGCCGTCCAGATCGACATCGCCGACGATGACCTGCTCCGGCGTCAGAACGCTGTCGCTCGGATCAAAGCCCATGACCACGACCTCATTGAAGTAGGTCAGAACGAGCTGGGCGTCAAACGCCGTCACCATGCCGTCGCCGTCCACATCACCGAACAGGCCGATGTGGATCTCGCACTTGAGCACCAGCGGCTCGCCGCTGCCGTTCAGAATCTCAGCCTGAATCGTGCAGTCGCCGGTATCGGCAGCCGCAGTCACCATGCCGTTGTCGTCAACCGTTGCGACGGACTCGTCGGTGGAGCTCCAGCGCAGGCCGGTGCCGAAGGCATCGAGCACTGCCAGCTTGACGGTCTCACCCTTCTTGGTGAAGCTGTAGGACGCATAGTTCAGTCTCGGATTTGCAGCACCCTTGGCGTTGACCGTAACGGTGCCGGGGAAGAGCTTGGCGTGGTGGTCGCTGCCGTCCGTATCGCAGGCCTGCGAAACCTTATCGACATCGGGAAGGGTCTTGCCGCCTTCCTCCAGCCACTCAAACTTGTAAACGGTGCCGTCCTTTGCGTCCTCCGGAATTGCAACAGTGATGTAGCAGATCACGGCGCCGTCCTTGGCAGTCTCATTCTTGCCCTCCGGGCAGGTGAACACATAGGAAATCGGGACGGTCTTGGAGCTGGGCTGCGTGCTGGCCAGATAGGCGTCGCCGTCCGTAATGCGGTTGATCTTCAGGCCGTCGGAGTAGACCCAGTACAGGGACATACCTGCCGTGCCGGGATCGTTGTAGACATAGACCGGAACCTTGACCTTGGTGCCGGGTGCGCCGCTGACATCGCCGATGACGAGATACATCCCCTCTGCCATGCCTTCGTACTTGTTCTCAATCGCCGGAGCCTGAGACACGGTGGTCTCGGTGGTCATGGTCACATCTTCCGGCGTCGTTTCCGTCGTGGTCGTGACAGACTCTGTCGTGGTCGTGACAACTTCTGTCGTGGTCGTGACAACTTCTGTCGTCGTCTCGGCCGGCTCCTCCTCATAGGTCACATCAAAGCTGAGGGTATCCAGCACTTCGCCGCCCAGCGCCTCGACGGTCAGCTTGACAGGATAAGTGCCTGCCTTTTTCGTATTCACGGCAGTCGCATCCAGATACACCTCACAGGCCGCAGACACCGTCCCGGACGCATGGGTCAGCAAAATTGAATCGCCCAGCCGGATCTTTTCGGCAGTCTTCGGCTTTGCCGGAATCGTGACAGCCTGCTTCTCCTTGGTAACCTCCGAGCCGTCATTGAACTTTGTGGCATAGTCTGCGGTCACCTTCATGCCGCTCAGACTGAGCGCCTCGCCGACCTTATACGCGGTCTTGGTTGCCGCCTTGCTCAGGGTCAGCTTTGCGGTCAGTGCGTCGATTGAAAGGTCGCGCAGATCAAAGGTCGTGGTGATCTCCGCGGTCGTCGTCTCCTCAGAGGTCGTCGCGGACTCTGTGGTCGTGGTGATCTCCGTCGTTGTCTCCTCGGAGGTCGTCAGCTCTGTTTCGGCAGCATAAGTCACCTCAGCCGAAGCCGATGCAAAGGGCTCGCCCGCACCGACCGGCTCGACCGTCACGGTCACCGGATAAGTGCCGGGCTTGGTCGGATCCACCTTGGAGGCATCGAGATACACTTCCACCGGAACCGCAAGGAAGCCGGAGAAATGCTCCAGCGTGCTGTCGCCGATCTTCACCTTGTTCGTGCCGCACTTCTCAGGCAGCTCCGCCTCAAAGGTCTTGCTGTCCGAAGTGCCGTCGGAAAATTTGCCGCTGATATTGCAGGAGACGGAAGCACCTGCAAGGCTGAGCGGATCACCGACCGTGAAGGCCGGGAAGTCCTCCGGCAGCGTCAGCGCCGCTTCCGCAGTCACATCGCATTTCAGGTTCTCGACATCCACAACATGGACCGTAAACGGCTTGGTATTGAACGCAACCGTCTCGTCCGTATTCGCGGCGGTGCAGGCGCTCTTTGCGAGCCAGCGGGTTTCGCTGCCGATCGTCACGCTGTTGACATACGGATCGCGGCGGACATCCAGCACATAGTCGCCCGCGGGCGTCCCCTTCGGAACGGTCAGCGTCATCTCGGCAAAGGCCTTGTCATACGCCCAGCTGACATCGGATGTCCACGAGGTCGTGCCCGGCTCGGATGCGGAATCCGCATTCTCTTCCTGCGAGAAGCGGTACACCCAGCTCAGGTTCATCACATCCGCAGTAAAGAGGCTCTGGAAGCTCTTGGAGGAGTCTCCCTCGTTTTCGCTGTCAAAGCAGTACGGATTTGCGAGCTTTGTCTCATCCAGCGAGAAGCCGTAGTTGTGGAACGCATCGTTCTCATCCACCTCGCCGTCATTCACCTGAAATTTCAGGGAAATGCCGTTGACGCCGGGGTTGGACGGCACATACAGCTTCAGTTTCATTGCATAATCGCTTTTTGCCAGATCAGAGACAGAAAGCGAAGTGCTGTTGCCGGCAGTGCCCTGAATGTCAAACAGCAGCTCCGGCGCAGCAGTCTCCTCAGGACCGGCCGCAGACACCGCCGCACCCGGAAGAGCCGACAGCGCCGTGCAGCAGGCAAGCGCCGCTGCAAGAAGTTTCTTCATACGCATATGCTTTATCCTTTCTGTTTGTTGCTTTCAATATTTCCACAGCTGTGCAGGCGCATCAGCCGTCGGATTCAGTATCATGCTGCTGCAGCAGTCCGTAGGTCAGTGTCAGAAGGCTGTCTGCAAGGTGGACATTTTCCACGATGATTGCGGAATCGTCAAACCGGAGATCGCCCTGACTGAAATTCCAGAAGGCGCGCACGCCGAGCGAAACGAGCGTCTGTGCCAGCTCCGGCGCCGCGTGCTCCGGCACGCAGAGGATCGCCAGTTCCGGATGCTCCTGATGACAGAAGCCGGCAAGCGTATCTGTGTGGTGAATCGGCATCCCGTTCAGATCCCTGCCGGCGACAAAGGGGTTCGCGTCAAAGAGCCCGACCAGCTCGCAGCCGCATTCGGCATAGCTGACATGGCTTGCGATGGCGTGTCCCAGATTGCCCAGTCCGATCAGAATGGCGCGGCGATGCAGCGAAACACCGAGAATCTGCCCGATCTCCTCGCAGAGTGCGCGGACATTATAGCCGTAGCCCTGCTGTCCGAAGCCGCCGAAGCAGTTGAGATCCTGCCGGATCTGCGAGGCGGTCAGCCCCATCAGTCCGGAGAGCTCCTTTGAGGAAATGCGGACGGTTCCCTTCTCCCGCAGTTCTCCGAGAAACCGGTAATACCGCGGAAGCCGCCGGATCACTGAGGGTGAGATCTCCTGTTTTGCCATGTGGCAGTGCCTCCTTACCGCAGCATCGCGGAGAGTCTGGTATTGATTTCCTCCAGGAAGGTTCTGGAATCGACCTTGCGCTTGTTTTCCAGCTTGGAGAGCAGGTAGAGGTCACCGGTCATGACGCCGTCCTCGATCGTGCCGATCGTGGCAGCTTCGAGCTTGTCGGCAAAGCCGCAGAGTGCGGGAATGCCGTCCAGCTCGCCGCGCTTTCTGAGCGCGCCGCTCCACGCAAAGATCGTGGCAACGGAATTGGTCGAGGTTTCCTCGCCCTTGAGGTACTTGTAGTAATGCCGCTGCACCGTGCCGTGCGCCGCTTCATACTCATAGACGCCGGACGGGGAGACAAGCACGGAGGTCATCATCGCCAGCGAGCCGTACGCGGTCGAGACCATGTCCGACATGACATCGCCGTCGTAGTTCTTGCACGCCCAGATGTAGCCGCCCTCCGAGCGGATGACGCGTGCGACGGCGTCGTCGATCAGCGTATAGAAGAATTCGATGCCTGCCGCCTCAAACTTCTCCTTGAACTCCGCTTCGTAGATCTCCGCAAAGATGTCCTTGAAGCGGTGGTCGTAGATCTTGGAAATCGTGTCCTTCGACGCAAACCAGAGATCCTGCTTTAAGTCAAGCGCGTAGTTGAAGCAGGCGCGTGCAAAGCCGGAAATCGAAGCGTCGAGATTGTGCAGGCCCTGAATCACGCCGTCGCCCTTGAAATTGTGGATGAGCTGACGGGTTTCCTTTCCGTCGCTGTCCGTCACGACAAGCTCCGCCTTGCTGCCGCCGGAAACGCGCATTTCGGTGTTCTTGTAGACATCACCGTAGGCGTGACGGGCAATCGTAATGGGCTTTGTCCATGTGGGGATATACGGGGTAATGCCCTTGACGAGAATCGGGGTGCGGAACACGGTGCCGTCCAGCGCCGCACGGATTGTGCCGTTCGGCGACTTCCACATCTCGGAGAGGTTGTACTCCTCGACGCGGGCGGCATTCGGGGTGATCGTCGCGCACTTGACGGCGACGCCGTATTTCTTCGTCGCCTCGGCGCTGTCAACCGTCACCTGATCCTTCGTCTCCTCGCGGTGCTTTAACCCGAGGTCATAGTATTCCGTCTGAAGATCGACATACGGGCAGATGAGAATCTCCTTGATCCACTGCCAGAGAATGCGGGTCATCTCGTCGCCGTCCATTTCGACCAGCGGCGTTGTCATTTTGATTTTGTCCATTGGCAGAACAAACCTCCCTATATAAAATCACAGAATTACTTTTCTGTATCTGAAATGCGTTGTCCGCTCAGAAGCAAAACAGTGCAATCAGCACCAGCACAACCGCGGCGCCGTAGCTGATTGCTGCGCGGTATTTTTCCTCCAGCTGCGGTACAAATTTCTCAAGCAGAAGCTGAAGGCCGATGCAAACCACAACAGCCAGAACGACCGTCACGGTCTTGTGAACCGTCCACGGCGAATGATACCGCAGCGCCGTCAGTGCCGTCACTTCAGCGCCTCGCGGGTGTAGTCGAGCAGGCCGCCGGCCAGCATGATATCCTTGGTTCTGCCGGTCAGCTCGCAGAGCACCGGAATCTCCGCGCCGCTGGTCTTGTTGACGACCGTCAGCTCGGTCTTTCCGTCCTCGACGGCCTTTCTGACACCGCTGAGCACAAGCTGATCGCCCTGTGCGATCTTGTCATAGTCCGCCTCATTGACGAAGGTCAGCGGCAGAATGCCGGCATTGATGAGATTTGCGCGGTGAATGCGGGCAAAGGACTTGACCAGCACCGCCTTGACGCCGAGATAGAGCGGAGCGAGTGCCGCGTGCTCACGGGACGAGCCCTGACCGTAGTTCGCACCGCCGACGATGATGCTCTGGCCGAGCGCCTTGGCGCGCTTCGGGAACTCCTCGTCACAGACGGCGAAGCAGTACTCGGAAATCTTCGGAATATTGGAGCGCAGCGGCAGAATCTTCGCGCCTGCCGGCATGATGTGGTCGGTCGTGATGTTGTCGCCGACCTTCAGAGAGACCGGTGCGTCAATGGTCTCCAGCAGCGGGTGCGTCTCCGGATACGGCTTGATGTTCGGTCCGCGGAGAATCTCCACGCTGTCCATGTCGGCTTCGTCCGCCGGCAGCGTGACCATGTTGTCGTTGATCGTAAAGACATCCGGCAGCGGGAACTCCGGCATATCGCCGAGCGTGCGCGGGTCGGTCAGATAGCCGGTCAGCGCGGAGGCTGCGGCCGTCTCCGGGGAGACGAGGTAGATCTGACCGTCCTTTGTGCCGGAACGGCCTTCAAAGTTGCGGTTGAAGGTGCGGAGCGAGATACCGCCGGAATTCGGCGACTGTCCCATGCCGATGCAGGGGCCGCAGGCCGATTCGAGAATTCTCGCGCCCGCGTCGATCATGTCGCCGAGACATCCGTTTGCCGCCAGCATATTGAGCACCTGCTTGGAGCCCGGCGCGATGGCGAGCGAAACATCCGGATGCACGGTCTTGCCCTTCAGAATATATGCGACCTTCATCATGTCCAGCAGCGAGGAATTCGTGCAGGAGCCGATGCAGACCTGCCCGACCTTCATTCCGGCAAGCCGCGACACCGGCACGACCTTGTCTGGGCGGTGCGGGCAGGCGGCGAGAGGCACGAGGGACGAGAGGTTGATCTC
>JAFPQL010000073.1 GCA_017414145.1 Oscillospiraceae bacterium
GTGCCGACTCCTTCAACCGAAGCCTGCGGTTTCGCAGCTTTTCACACACACAGTGCATTATCTCAATTCGCCCGTCTAAGCGGACATGCTCCGCACGAATTACCGGCACACAGCCGCAACCTCGTGTTTCTCAGCATATCTTGTGCATCAGCCTTTACATTATAGCATAAGCCGGCCGGAAATGCAAGCTTTTTTTTGCAAATCCGGCCGGTTTCATTCAGAGAACTTTCACGAATTTATTTTTCGATTTTTGGCTATTATCACAACAAGTGATTTACTCCGCCGGAGCCTCGACGCCGAGGATCCCGACAATATTCTCCTCCGTGTTGTGATACATGCCGCCGTCATAGGACACATCGCCGTTGTAATATTCCTTCCACCTGCCGACGTAGGTGTCCTTGCTGCACTCATTGCCGTCGATCATATACTTGACCCGGTCTCCGGTCATGATCATGCTGAACGAGCAGACCGTCGTCAGCTCGCCGTCTTCGAGCTTCCGGAATTCATAGAGTGCCACATCCTCCCGCATACCGCCGACCAGCACGATCTGCTTCTGCGGAAGATACTTGCAGGTGCAGTAGCCGTCGCAGGAGACATTGCCGAGATCGGAGATGCTTCCATTATAATAGGTATACATCTCGACGTCCTCGTTTTCCTGCACAAAGCCGTTCCGGTCATACCAGTGGAGCACCAGTTCCGGCACATCGTCGCCGTCCACCATGCAGAGGCTGAACTGGAGCGTCTCGCCGGTGCCGGCGGTACGGAGCAGATCCGCGTAGGCTTCCTGCCAGCCTTCCCCGTTCACGGCATGATAGGGCGTCAGTGCAGGAGCTTCCTCCTGCTGCTGCTGGACAGGTGCCTCTCCGGTCACGGCTGCGCCGAACGCCGCCAGACCCCAGAGGCCGCTCCCCTGCTGCTTTGCCCACGCCTGACCGTCAAAGACCGGTCTTGCCGCAGCAAATGTTCCGACCGGGATCACGATCTCGCCTTTCAGATTGCTGTAACCGGCGCGTCCGTTCTGATTCAGTGCGATATAGCCCTCGCTCGGCAGATACGGCAGCATCTCCGGAGCTCCGTCCTTCGTATAGGAATAAGGGAACGCCGCATCGTATTCAAACGGGAGTACCAGTCTGCCCGCCTTGTTCAGATAGCCCCATTTGCCGTCCTGCTGGAACGCGGCAACGCCGTCCTTGAAATCGGTCGCATTCCGGTATTTGAAGCTGGTCATCGCTCTGCCGTTGCGGACAACGCCGAAGCTGCCGTCCAGCGTTCCGTTTCCGGAGACCTCCGAGCTGATGAAATCATCCGGAAGCACAAAGCCCAGTGCGGCTGCCGAACCCGGCACACTCGCGCCGCTCATGACAAAGCTGTCTGCAAGCGGCAGACTGTCGCCGGCCTTTGCACTGCGGACTGTTTCGGCAGGCATCACGCCGAACACCTTTTTTTCGGTATCATAGAGCGCAGCCACGCCGCTGCCGCCTGCCCGGAGATCGCCGCCGCAGAGCGTGCAGACATCGTCGGCCGTCCGGATCAGCGCGCCGGTCATGACGCAGAAGCAGATCCTGTCGCCGCTGTCGGGATCGCCGTCCGTGAACAGGACATGGCGGTCGCCGCTGTCATTCACGCAGCTGTAAGCGCGGGTCGTTTCCGGCTCCAGCATGACGTCGCCGCCGCGGGTCATCAGGCCGACCTTCCCGCCCCGGCTGATCAGCATATAATCCGACGCAATGAAATCGCCGTAGGCACCTGCACCCGCACTGACGCTCAGCGGATAGACATCATCCGCCTCCAGGAACGGACGGACGCGCCATTCAAAGGCACTCTCATCGACCGGTGCCTCCGGAGTCTCCTCCGTCAGCTCATCGTCGGTATCTTCATATTCAACAGCCGTATCGCCCTCCGGCGCAGGATCCCCGTCATCCGGCAGACTGTCCGGCTCAGGCGTCACAGCCTCTGTCTGCGGAGGCTCCTGATTTCCGCCGGACGAACTACCGTCAGGCGGGTTCTTCTGACTGCTGCAGCCGGTCAGCAGAATGCTGAACGCGGCAAGCACAGCTGCAATTCGCTTCGGTTTCATAGCTTTCCCCTTTTTTCATCTCTCGGTTTTTATGTAATACTCCGCTTATAAACAAGAGCAGACCGATCCCTCAGCGGGCATCGGTCTGCTCTCATCCTTACTTAATCCTGAACGAGCTGTTTTCTGGCTTCCAGCTCTGCAAGTGCATCTTTTCTGGAAAGAGAGATCTTGCCCTTGACA
>JAFPQL010000074.1 GCA_017414145.1 Oscillospiraceae bacterium
CCCTGCCGGATGAGAAGTTCGACGATCCGCTCGGCATCTACACCGGCGGCGGCCTGATCTTCGGCGCGACCGGCGGCGTGATGGAAGCTGCACTGCGTTTTGCCGTTGAGCAGATCAGCGGTGAGAAGCTGCCGGCAGAAAAGGTGGACTTCAAGGAAGTCCGCGGCATCGAGGGCATCAAGGAAGCGTCCTACACCGCAGGCGGCCTGACGGTCAAGGTTGCTGTCGCAAGCGGCCTTTCCAACGCAAGAAAGCTGATGGAGAAGGTTCGCGCAGGCGAGGCAGACTATCAGTTCATCGAGATCATGGCGTGTCCGGGCGGCTGCGTCAACGGCGGCGGTCAGCCGATCCAGCCGGCATCTGTCCGCAACTTCACCGATCTCCGCGCAGAGCGTGCAAAGGCGCTCTACAGCGTCGATGCGCAGATGGAAATGCGCAAATCGCAGGATAACCCCGCCATCCAGACACTCTACAAGGAGTTCTTCGGTGAGCCGGGCAGCCACAAGGCGCACGAGATCCTGCACACCAGCTATGTTGCGCGAAAGGTTCACTTCTGATCGCAGATTCACAGAAACGAGCGACCGCCGGCCGGGGCAGACCCTGACCGGCGGTTTTGTCTGCGGTCCGGCTTGACAATCCTGCCGCGATATGGTATGATGATGCTGTCCCATGCCGGCGGAAGCCGTGCGGCGAAAGGAGAAGTGTATGAAGAAGCAAACGAAGCAGCGGCTGTTTTTCGCGGCGGCTGTGCTGATATTCTCGGTGATCTGCTGTCTGACGAATATCATTTCGGGCGACGACTATGTCGGCTATTACAGCCGCGAATACGAGGATTCGTCCTTTATTGCGGGCATCAGCGGGCGCTACTTTGCCGATTTGCTGGCATTCCCGATCATCCGGTATCCGGTGATGCGCTTGATCCTGTATGTCCCGATTCTGTTTCTCTGCATCTGGCTGCTGTCAGACTGCGTGCAGATCCGGGAAAAGCGCATCGGCATCTCATGGCTTGGGCTGGGGCTCTTCTGTACGATGATTCCGGAGATGTTCGCGCAGGTCATAATGTGGCTGGGTGCCTTTGCGCCGTATGTGCCGCCGGTGGTGCTGGCGCTGCTGTTCATCCGGACGGTGTTCCGGGAATTTGCCGGAAAGCCCGTAAAATCAAAGTGGACAGTGCCGCTGTTTGCGGCGGTCGGCTTCGCGGGCGCACTCTGCACGGAGCATATGGCGATTTACAGCTGCTGTCTTGCGCTGTTCGTGCTGCTGTATGCCGGCATCAGCAGGCTGCAAAAGCTCCGTGCCTATCAGATCGCGTATGCGGTCGGAGCGGCTGCCGGCACCGTGCTGCTCTTCCTGAATCCGAACTACAGCAAGGTCGCAAACGGCACGGACGAGCACACCTACCGGTTCATCGAGACTTCTCCAATCGACATGGTGATGCAGCTTTACATGAAGGTCATCACCTTTTATTCGCAGCGGCTCTGGGTCATCAATTTCCTGATTGCCGGCTCTCTGCTGCTGCTGTACCGCAAAGCGGACAAATCGGCGTGGAAGCCCGACAAGCTGCGCTTTGCAAAGGTCGCCATGACAATCGTGTTTGCGTTCCCGACATATTTCGTCATCAATTACGCCTATGTCCGTCTGGAATCCATTGACGCGGCGATGCGGCTTTCCGCACTGGAAACGGCGTTTGCGTTCCTGCACCTGATTTCGGTGCTGTATCTCGGCGCGATTCTCTGCGAGCGTCAGAGCGCCCTGCGTCTGACATTCTTTCTGCTGAGTACCGTGATCTGCACCGCGCCGTTCTGCATGGCGAATCCGGTGACGCACCGCTGTCTGTTCTCGACCTTCTGCTTCTGGCTGCTGGCGGCGCTGGAGCTCTGTATGCAGGCGGCCGGCGTCATGGACGGGGAGATGCTGCGGTACTGCCGGAAGGGAGCGTATCTGCTGAGCGGCCTGTTTGCAGGCTATCTGACCTATATCAATCTCCTGAATTTCGTCACCTTCCGCATCAATGTCGCCAATCTGAAGGAGCAGCTCAATGAGGGCAAGCAGAGCGTCGTTCTGATCGAGGAGCCGTATATTCGTTATACGCCGGCGTTCTCCTTTAACCAGATCCTGAGCAAGATTGACGAATACACCAACGGCCCGAAGAAAGATTACATCACCTCGGTGCTGCGGTATCACGGCATTCCGGAGGAGCAGATTGACCCCAAGCGCCTGACCGTGGTCGAGTTCAGCCTGTATGATTATCTGATGTGATGGTTGGTAAATGATAAAAATATATTGGAGCCTATTGACAAAAGCGGCGGAATGCAGTACAATGTTATCAACATGATAAACCGTTGAAGCGGAGATAACGGTGCATATGCTCCTACAGAGAGTCCGGATAGCTGAGAGCCGGACGGAAGACAGTGCATCAAATGGCCCGCGGAGGGCGCAGTCGGCCGATTCGTGCCGGTAAAACTGCGACGGTAGGACATCCGTGAATTGTCGGGGATATGCTGGTATCCTGCAAAAAGTGCGTGCGGCAGATTGCCGGCACGAATCAAGGTGGCACCGCGAGTTTGTCAGTCAGACCCGTCCTTGACCGTAAGCGTTGAGGACGGGTTTTTTATGTGCAAAGGAGCGGTATATGCTGGGGATTCCGGGCAGACGATGGCGGCTTCAGTCAGATGAAACGAAAAAATCTGCTGAAAAGGAGCCATAACTGATGAAAATTTCACCGACCCTTTCCGAGGCGGTCTCCTGTGCGGCAGGCGGCGAATACGCTGTGCTGCCGGTTTCCTGCGAGATGCTCTCGGATTCCGTCACGCCGATCGGCGTGCTGCGGATCCTGCGGAATGTTTCCGCGCATACTTTTCTGTTCGAGTCCGTGACAGAGCATGGCACAAACGGACGCTACACCTTTCTGGGATTTGACCCGAAGCTGGAAATCAGCTGCGCCGACGGCACCATGCGCATCGGCGATGTGACGCTTCAGACGGCGAATCCCGGCGAACATCTGCGGGAGCTGATGCAGGCCTACCGCAGCCCGAAGCCCGCGGGGCTGCCGCCCTTTACCGGCGGTCTGGTCGGGTATTTTGCCTATGATTATTTCGGCTATCAGGAGCCGTCCGTCCGGACCGCGACGGAGAATGCAGACCGGTTCCGCGACCTCGACCTGATGCTGTTTGACAAGGTCATCGCCTTTGACCACTTCCGGCAGAAGATCATCCTGATCGCCAACATGAAGCTCGATCATCCGGAGGAGGAATATCACCGTGCGGTGCTGGCGCTCCGTCAGATGTACGATCTGATCCGGAACGGCGAACCGGCAGCCGAGCCGGAGAGCCGCATGACCGGCGAGATGACCCCGCTGATGAGCCGGGAGGCCTACTGCGGCATGGTGGAGCGCGCCAAGCACCACATCCGCGAGGGTGACATCTTCCAGATTGTGCTCTCAAACCGGTTCAGCGCACCGTTCACGGGGACGCTGCTCAACACCTACCGGATGCTTCGGACGGTCAATCCCTCGCCGTATATGTTCTTCCTCTCCGGCACGGATGTCGAAGTCGCGGGCGCCTCGCCAGAGACGCTGGTGCGGCTGGAGGACGGCGTCCTGCACACCTCTCCGCTGGCCGGAACCCGTCCCCGCGGGAAAACACCGCAGGAGGACGCCGCGCTGGAGCAGGAGCTGCTCGCGGACGAAAAGGAGCTCGCCGAGCACAATATGCTGGTTGATCTGGGACGCAACGATCTGGGCAGAGTCAGCCGGTACGGCACAGTGACCGTCGAGAAATATCACGAGATCCTGCGTTATTCCCATGTGATGCACATCGGCTCGGTCGTCCGCGGTGAAATCCGCGAGGACTGCGACGCGATCGACGCGCTGAACGCGGTGCTGCCCGCCGGAACGCTCTCCGGCGCACCGAAAATCCGCGCCTGTCAGCTCATCGGCGAGCTGGAGGGCGCAAAGCGCGGGATTTACGGCGGCGCGGTCGGCTATCTCTCCTTCTGCGGCGATCTTGACACCTGCATTGCGATCCGCATTGCCTTCCGCAAGAACGGCAGAGTCTTTGTCCGGAGCGGGGCGGGCATCGTTGCGGATTCCGTACCCGAAAAAGAGTATCAGGAGTGCATCAACAAGGCGGCTGCGGTCGTCAATGCCCTGAAGGAAGCGGAGGCGATCAACGATGATTCTGCTGATTGATAATTACGACAGCTTTTCCTACAATCTGTTCCAGCTTGTCGGCGCGCTCAATCCGGACATCCGGGTCATCCGCAATGACGCGATGACCGTACAGGAGATCGAGGCGCTTCATCCGAGCCACATCATTCTGTCGCCGGGGCCGGGACGCCCGGAGGATGCCGGCGTGACGACGGAGGTCGTGCGGCAGCTCGGCGGGCGCGTCCCGATGCTCGGTGTGTGTCTCGGTCATCAGGCGATCTGTGCGGCGTTCGGCGCGGAGGTCGTTCACGCAAAGTCGCTGATGCACGGCAAGCAGTCCGAGGTGACGCTCGATACTGCATCCACACTGTTCCGGGGACTGCCGGAACGGGTTCCGGTTGCGCGCTATCACTCCCTCGCGGCGCTCGAATCCACGGTGCCTGCCTGTCTCCATGTCACCGCCCGCACGGCAGACGGCGAAATCATGGCAGTACAGCACGAATCCAAGCCGATTTTCGGCGTACAGTTTCATCCGGAGTCGATTCTGACACCGGACGGCAGACAAATGCTGCAAAACTTTTTGCGGCTCGGTCAAAAGGAGGAAACCCATATGATCTCAGAAGCAATCAAGAAAATTGTTGACAAGCGGGATTTGACATATGAGGAAGCATACACCGTCATGAACGAAATCATGGACGGAAAGACGACACCGACGCAGAATGCAGCATTTTTAGCAGCGCTCTCGACCAAGAGCACGAAGGCCGAAACGATTGAGGAGATCACCGGCTGTGCGGCGGCGATGCGCGAGCACGCGCTTCATGTGGAGCATGACTACGATGTGGTGGAAATTGTCGGGACGGGCGGCGACAACGCCAATTCCTTCAACATCTCCACGACATCCGCGATTGTCGCGGCAGCAGGCGGCGCAAAGGTCGCCAAGCACGGCAACCGTGCGGCATCGTCCAAGTGCGGTGCGGCGGACTGTCTGGAGGCACTCGGCGTCAACATCGAGCAGAGCCCGGAACGCGCGGCAGAGCTGCTCGGCGAGGTCGGAATGTGCTTCTGCTTTGCGCAGAAATACCACACCTCGATGAAATATGTCGGCAGCATCCGCAGGGAGCTCGGCGTCCGGACGGTGTTCAACATCCTCGGCCCGCTGACGAATCCTGCCAATGCGCGGCGCGTGGTCATCGGCGTGTATGACGCTTCGCTGGTCAACCCGCTGGCTGAAGTGCTGATGCGCCTCGGCGTCCGGCGCGGCATGGTCGTCTACGGCCTTGACCGTCTGGACGAGATTTCCATGAGCGCGGAGACGCTGGTCTGTGAATTTGATGTGGAAGGCGCCAAGACCTATACGGTGGCGCCGGAGGACTTCGGGCTGGAAAGATGTGACAAATCGGAGCTCACAGGCGGAACGCCGGAGGAGAATGCCGCGATGACGCGTGCGATTCTCAGCGGCAGCGAGCAGGGCGCAAAGCGCGGTGCCGTGCTGCTGAACGCGGGCGCTGCACTGTATATCGCCGAGCTTGTACCGACGATGGCGGAGGGTGTGAAGCTTGCCGCCGAGCTGATTGACAGCGGCGCCGCCATGCAGAAGCTCACTGACTTTATTGCGGCATCGAACCGCTGAGCGTATGAGCACGATTTTAGAGGAGCTGGCGGCATTTGCCGCGGAACGCACCGCGAATGCCAAGCGCAAGCGCCCGCTGTTCTCGGTGCGGGCGGATGCCGAGCAGATGCCGCACGGGGATTTCCCGTTCACGGCGGCGCTGTCCGGTGACCGGCTGGCCTTCATCTGCGAGTGCAAGAAGGCATCGCCCTCCAAGGGTCTGATTGCGCCGGATTTCCCGTATCTGCGCATTGCAAAGGAATATGAGGCGGCCGGTGCGGACTGCATTTCCGTGCTGACGGAGCCGAGCCGCTTCCTCGGAGATGACAGCTATCTGGCGGAAATTGCCGCCGGGGTGTCGCTGCCCTGTCTGCGCAAGGACTTCACCGTTGACCCGTATATGATCTATGAGGCGAAGCTGCTCGGCGCATCGGCGGTGCTGCTGATCTGTGCGCTGCTTGACAAATCGCGGCTTTCCGAGTATCATAAGATAGCGGAGTCTGTCGGACTGTCTGTTCTGGTGGAGGCGCATGACGAATCCGAGGCGGAAACCGCCGCGGAGATCGGTGCGCACATCATCGGCGTCAATAACCGCAACCTGAAGGATTTTTCCGTGGACACAGGCCGTGTGCAGATGCTGCGGCGCTGCGTGCCGGCGGATACGCTGTTTGTTGCGGAGAGCGGAATGCAGACCGCGGAGGACATCCGACGGGTGCGGGAAGCGGGCGCAGACGCCGTGCTGATCGGGGAAGCGCTGATGCGTGCGCCGGACAAGGCCGCAATGCTGCGGCAGCTCAGAGGGCAGGAGGCATGACCTGCGTCAAGCTCTGCGGGCTGATGTCCGCGGCAGATGCGGCGGCGGCAAACCGCTGCAAACCCGATTACGCGGGGATGATTCTCTCCGCCGGATTCCGGCGGTCGGTCACGCCCGAAACGGCATCCGGCATCCGGCAGACGCTCGATTCTGCGATTCCGGCGGTCGGTGTTTTTGTCAGCGCACAGCCGGATGAAATCGCTGCGTATGCAAACCGCGGCATCATACAGTATGTGCAGCTCCACGGCAGCGAGGACGCGGCGTATTTACGCGCACTGCGGCAGATCTGCACGCTGCCGGTCATACAGGCGTTCCGCATCGGATCGGCGGACGATCTGGAGCAGGCTGCACAGTCCGAGGCAGATTTGATTCTGCTGGACAGCGGCACCGGTACCGGTGCGCGCTTTGACTGGACGCTGCTGAAGGGCTTTTCGCGTCCGTATCTGCTGGCAGGCGGTCTGACGCCTGAGAATGTCGCAGAGGCGGTCCGGATGCTCCGCCCGTTCGGCGTGGATGTCAGCAGCGGCATTGAGACGGACGGCAGAAAGGACGCCGGAAAAATGCGCAGGTTTACGGAATCTGCGCGCGGCGTATAACGGGTACGGCTGAACACAGCCGGCAGGCACGAAAACGGTTCAGACAAAGGCTCTGGCATTCAGCCCTTGCCTTTGAAACAGTCAACAGGAGGAATGATATGACAAATCAGGCAGGACGCTTCGGCATCCACGGCGGACAGTACATCCCGGAAACGCTGATGAATGCCGTCAACGAACTGGAACAGGCTTACAACTTCTACAAGAATGACCCCGCGTTCAACGCGGAGCTTTCGGATCTGTTCAACAACTACGCGAACCGCCCGTCGCGGCTCTATTTCGCAAGAAAGCTGACCGAAACGCTCGGCGGCGCGAAAATCTATCTCAAGCGTGAGGACCTCAACCATACCGGCGCGCACAAGATCAACAATGTGCTGGGGCAGGCGCTGCTCGCAAAGAAAATGGGGAAAACCAGACTGATTGCCGAAACCGGTGCGGGACAGCACGGTGTCGCAACGGCGACCGCCGCCGCACTCATGGGTATGGAATGCGTCGTGTTCATGGGTGAGGAGGATACGAAGCGGCAGGCGCTCAATGTCTACCGGATGCGGCTGCTCGGCTCGGAGGTCATTCCGGTCAAAACCGGTACCGCGACGCTGAAGGACGCGGTTTCCGAGGCGATGCGCGAGTGGACAACCCGCATTTCGGACACGCATTACTGCCTCGGCTCGGTCATGGGTCCGCACCCGTTCCCGACGATCGTCCGCGATTTTCAGGCGGTGATTTCCCGCGAAATCCGCGCACAGATGCTGACGGCGGAGGGCAGACTGCCCGATGCCGTGCTGGCCTGCGTCGGCGGCGGCTCGAACGCAATCGGCTCCTTCTACCACTTCATCAACGACAAGTCCGTCCGGCTGATCGGCTGCGAGGCGGCAGGCCGCGGCATTGACACCTTTGAGACGGCCGCGACGGTCAACACCGGCAGACTCGGCATCTTCCACGGCATGAAGTCCTACTTCTGTCAGGATGAATACGGCCAGATTGCGCCGGTTTACTCGATTTCCGCCGGACTGGACTATCCCGGCGTCGGGCCGGAGCACGCATGGCTGCACGACATCGGCAGAGCGGAATATGTGCCGGTTACGGACGACGAGGCGGTCGATGCCTTTGAATTCCTGTCGCGGACAGAGGGCATCATTCCGGCGATTGAGTCCGCACACGCGGTCGCATACGCGATGAAGCTCGCACCGCAGATGGACAAAAAGCAGATTCTCGTCATCACGATTTCCGGCAGAGGCGACAAGGACTGTGCAGCGATTGCGCGCTACAGAGGGGAGGACATTCATGAGTAAGATTGCAGCCGCATTTCAGGGCGGAAAGGCGTTCATCCCGTTTATCACCTGCGGAGACCCTGACCTCGAAACCACGGGGCGGATTGTCCGCGAGGCAGCCGCAAACGGCGCCGATCTGATTGAGCTCGGCATTCCGTTCTCCGACCCGACGGCGGAGGGGCCGGTCATTCAGGGTGCGAACATCCGCGCACTGTCCGGCGGTGTGACGACAGACCGCATTTTTGAGTTTGTGCAGAAGCTGCGGCAGGATGTGACCGTGCCGCTCTGCTTTATGACCTATGCCAATGTGGTGTTTTCCTACGGGATTGAGCGTTTTGTCAGCAGATGCGCGGAAATCGGTGTGGATGGCCTCATTCTCCCCGATGTTCCCTATGAGGAGAAGGACGAGTTTGCGCCGGTCTGCCGGCAGTACGGCATCGACCTGATCTCCCTGATCGCACCGACCTCTGCCGAGCGCGTTTCGATGATTGCAAAGGAAGCAGACGGCTTTCTCTATGTCGTGTCGAGCCTCGGCGTGACGGGTGAGCGTTCGGAGATTCATACCGACCTTGCGGAGGTTATCCGGAAAATCCGCGAAAACACGAAGATTCCGTGCGCAATCGGCTTCGGAATCTCCACGCCGGAGCAGGCGCGGGACATGGCGCAGCTCGCGGACGGCGTGATTGTCGGCTCCGCGATTGTCAAGCGCATCGGGCAGTACGGGCAGGATGCCGCACCGGTTGTCGGGGCGTTTGTCCGCGAGATGAAGCAGGCGATTTCGGAGTAACCGCGGTATTTTTTTCTTCTTGACAGAACAGTGCCTCTTTGTTATAATTGAATTGCAGTCAGTA
>JAFPQL010000075.1 GCA_017414145.1 Oscillospiraceae bacterium
CTGCCGAATGATTTCCGGTTCAAGGGACTGCCGGAGAATCTGCGCATGGAAGATCAGTGGGTTGTCTCCAAGTTCAATCAGCTTGCAAAGGACGTCAACGAGAACCTCGATCATTTCGAGCTGGGCGTCGCATCCGCAAAGCTTTACGATTTCATCTGGGATGTGTACTGCGACTGGTACATCGAGCTGACCAAGCCGAGAATGCGTGCAGGCGGTCAGACGAGAGCCGACGCCGAGCAGGTGCTGGTCTTTGTGCTGCGCGGAATGCTGAAGCTGCTGCATCCGTTCATGCCGTTTATCACCGAGGAGATCTGGCAGGTGCTGACCGACGGCGAGAGCATGATTATCCTCGAAGACTTCCCCGTCTGGCAGGAGGCGCTCGACTTCACGCAGACCGCAAACGACTTCGACAAGGTCATCGCGGCAATCAAGGCCGTCCGCATGAGCCGCATGGAGCTGAATGTGCCGAATTCGGTGCGCGCAAAGCTGTACTTTGAGACACTGGAGGTCGATCTGTTCTCCGCGGCGTCGATCTTCTTCGAGAACATGGTCGGCGCGACGGAACTGGAGTTCGGTCAGAACTATCAGTTCAAGAATGCGCTGACGGCGGTCACGGACTGCGCCCGCATCTTCATCCCGATGGAGCAGCTTGTCGATAAGGACAAGGAGCTTGCCCGTCTCGCAAAGGAAGAGGAGAAGGCGCGCAAGGAAATCGAAATCATTGGCAAAAAGCTCAGCAATGAGGGCTTTGTCGCAAAGGCGCCCGCGCAGCTCATCCAGAATGAGCGCGAGAAGCTCGCAAAGGCAAAGGAAAAGCTCGCAAAGGTGCTGGAATCCATTGCTGCTTGGCAGTAAAACCGTTCTGAACATCCCGCATTTCCCGAAAGGGGAGTGCGGGATCTTTTCGTCCGGAACGCGCTGCGCCGCAAACAGACGATCCGACGCAAACCGCTTGACGAAGCAGGCGGTTCATGGTATAATGGACGCATCATTTGAGGACTGCCGGAAGGGCAGGGGGAGGCGCTGTATGAAAAAGAAGATTCTGCGCGTGTTTCTGACGCTGTTTGCCGTGTGTCTGGCGTCCGTTCTCTCCGCGCTCAACAACAAATCCTTTGTCAGTGCGGGCGGGCTGTATCCCGGCGGCGTGACGGGTCTGACCTTTCTGTTTCAGCGGCTGTGCGAGCGGTTTTTCAGCTTTTCGCCGCCGTTCACCGCGGTCAATCTCGCGCTGAATCTCGTGCCGGTCTACATCGGATTTCGCTATATCGGCCGGATATTCACGCTGTATTCCTGTCTGATGATTGCGCTGACCGCCGTTCTGACCGACCTGATGCCCGCCTTTGTCATCACGCAGGATCTGCTGCTCATCAGCGTGTTCGGCGGCCTGCTGAGCGGCTTTGCAATCAGCATCTGCCTGAACGCGGGGGCGACCTCCGGCGGCACGGACTTCATCTCAATCTATCTGTCGATGAAAAGCGGCATGGATTCCTTCTCGCTGATTCTGGCGTTCAATGCGGTGATTCTCTGCATTGCGGGGCTGTTCTTCGGCTGGGATCACGCGCTGTACTCCATCATCTTCCAGTACGCGGCGACGGCGGTGCTGCATCTTCGTTACCGCAGATTTCAGCAGAGCACGCTGTTCATCGTGACGACAAAGCCGCGGGAGGTCAGCGCCTGCATCTACGACACGACCGGTCACGGCGCGACGGTGCTGGAGGGCGAGGGCAGCTATGAGCACTGTGAGCGCAATGTCGTGTATTCGGTCGTCTCCGCGGCGCAGTCGGCGGCGGTGATGCGCGCCGTGCGGAAAACGGACCCGGACGCCTTCTTCAACGAGGTCAAAACGCAGCGCCTTGCCGGGCATTTTTCGATTCCGCCGGAGGATTGACCGCGGCAGACGGATTTGCTGCAAAAATTCCAAATACTACTTGCAATTTTCAACCGATTCTGGTATAATAAAAATGATATGCGGACGGGTTCCGCGGATTCTGGAAAGCGAAGGAGATTACTGCAATGGATGAGCATCAGACACTTGCCGATCAGCTTCTCGGCGATATGACTTATGACGACCCCAGGAAGCATAACCCCGCACCCGCAGGCCCCGATCCGCGTCTTGCAGGCGCATCGGTTCCGGTGCTGGACGATATGGGCGCCGGCAGTGCGCCGCAGCCCGTGCAGCCGCGGTTCCAGTCGCTTTCGGCGGAGCAGATCGCAACTTTGCAGCAGCAGCGTGCCGAGAAGGGGCTGCCTGCTTATACAGCGGAGGAAATTGCGGAGCTGAATGCCGACTTCATTGAACGGCAGAGAATCCAGATGCAGCAGGCTGCCATGCAGCAGCAGGCGGACGCGCAGGCCGCCGCAGACGCGCTGCTCGGTGCGGAGCAGACCTATTCCGCGCCGGAGAAGCCGCAGCAGAAGGAGGCGCTTCCGCAGGTCGATGCGAGCGCGCTGCTGGAGGAGCCCGCACCGGAGCCGGAGCACAAGGTCGTCTTCAATCAGGAGGATCTGGAGGCGGCAAAGCGCAAGGCGGTCAAGTCCGCGAACGCGTCCCTGACCTCTGCGCCGAAGACCGAGGAGGATCAGGCACGCGCCAGACGCGAGCTGCAGGAGCTGCGTCAGCAGCAGCAGGCGGATCTTGCGCAGGCAGGCTTCAAGACCTCGGTGATTCTGACCGTGATCGGCCTGGTCGCATCCTTCTGCATGATCTGGTTCGCCTTCAGACCGTTTGACGACGGATTCGAGAGCAACGGATTTTTCGATCTGTGTACGAACTTCTATAAGGCGGGCGGCGTGCTGCTCGTGCTGCTCTCCGTGACGATTGTCACGCGGGTAAAGCAGGTCAAGGGACTGACCTCGTTCCTGTTCGGACTGTCGTCTGTCCTGCTGCTGGTGCCGGGCGTCGTGCTGCTCTGCCAGAAAACGCACGCAGGCGCCTTCCCGCTGACGCTGATTCTGTATCTCCTTGCGATTGCCGGCTGCTTCGCCGTGACCTTTGTCATCTCGACGAGCGACAAGCTGAACGCCTATTACCAGCGCAAGGAAATGATGTACGACTGAGACACATGGCGCCGGTTCTCGCCGCAGAGGATCGGCGCTGTCCGCCAGATACGGGGGAGGCCGCATGGAACTGGATCCGATTGCCTATATCCGCACCGATTTCGACGGAAAATTCGGGCTGCCGCGGCAGAGCGGCGTGGTTCCGGAGCTGACCGGCGAGGTCGTTTTCACACGGGCATACAGCCGTGCCGAAGCGGTGCGCGGCCTGTCGCAGTTTTCGCATATCTGGCTGCTGTGGGGCTTTTCGGAGGTCAGGCGGCCGCAGGGCGGCTGGTCGGCAACGGTCCGTCCGCCGCGCCTCGGCGGGAATACGCGGCTCGGCGTCTTTGCGACGCGGTCGCCCTTCCGTCCGAATCCGATCGGACTGTCCTGTGTCCGGCTGGAGGCGGTGCATACGGCGCCGCAGCCCGTGACGCTGACGGTTTCCGGCATCGACCTGATGAACGGCACCCCGATTTACGACATCAAGCCCTATCTGCCCTATGCGGATGCACATCCCGACGCGGCAGAGGGTTATACGGCGCAGACCAGACAGCACCGTCTGCGCGTGGACTTCCCGCCTCAGATTCTGGCAAAGCTGCCGGCGCATCACAGAGCTGCCGCCTGCGCGCTGCTGTCTGAGGATCCGCGGCCGGGGTATCTCGATGATCCCGAACGCGTCTACGGCGTGCTGTATGCCGGATTTGACATCCGGTTCCGCGTCATGGGCGATGTCCTGACCGTGATTGCGGCGGAAGAAGCAAAATGAGAAAGGAGCCCATATCTATGGCGAAGCTGTATAAGTCCGGAGAAGATTATCTGGAGATGATCCTGATGCTGCATCTGAAGCAGAGCTATGTCCGTGCGGTCGATGTTGCACACGAGCTGGAGGTCTCCAAGCCCAGTGTCAGCCGTGCGATGGGCATTCTGCGCGACGGCGGGTTCATCCGCATTGCGGAGGACGGCAACATTCTGCTGACGCAAACCGGCAGCGAGGTCGCAGAGCGGATCTATGAGCGGCACCGGATCCTGACGCAGTGGCTGACGGATATCGGCGTCCCGGAGGACATCGCGGCGGCGGATGCCTGCAAGCTGGAGCATGATATCAGCGCGGAGTCCTTCGCCTGCCTCAAGGAGCATCTGCGGAACGCCCACCCGAATGTACACACAGACTGATGCCGGTGCCATGCCGGTGCGATTTCTACGAAAGGGGCGGCGCAGATGAATCTTCGCGCATTTTTCCGCAGCACGAAATTCCGTGTGCTGCTCTGTGTTCTGGCGCTTCTGACCGGCGTGCTGCTGTATTCGGTCAAGCAGGGCGGTCAGACGGATGTCTTTTCGCGTGCGCTGCAAACGGCGGTGCAGCCGGTGCGGCGGTTTTCCTCGTCGATTTCCGACAGCGTGAACCGCAGGCTCGACACTTATTTCAAGTCCAAGGCATACCGCGACGAAAATGCGCGGCTGCGGGACCGTGTGGCCGAGCTGAACGGTCAGCTCATCGGCTATGACGATGCGGTGCAGGAGCTCAACGCCCTGCGCGATCAGTTGAAAATCAAGGAACGCACACCGGATTTTGTACTGAGTGAGCCCTGCCGTGTGCGGATGCCCGTCACGAATGACATGACCGGCAGCTTTCAGATCGACCGCGGCGAGGAGGACGGCATTCTGCTGAATGCACCTGTGATTGATTCGCACGGACTGGTCGGCGTCGTGACGGCCGTGTCTGCGGAAAGTGCGACGGTGACGACGATTCTGTCGCCGGAGCTGTCCGTCGGCGTGACGGTGCTGGAAACCGGTGAGGACGGCATCGTCGAGGGCAATCTGAAATATGCCGCCGACGGAAAAACAAAGCTGATTTATCTCGATAAGGACAGCAAGGTCCGTGAGGGCAATCTGGTCATCACCGCCGGCACGACCGGGCTGTTTCCCTACGGCCTGCCGGTCGGCAATGTCGCGGAAACCGGCATCGAGGAGAGCGGCCTGACGGCATACGCGGCGGTCATCCCCGCAGTCGATCTGACCTCGCTCGAGGCGGTCAGTGTGCTGCTTGACTTTCAGGGAAGGGGCGTGGCGCGCCCGTGAAAATGAAGCGCAAAAGCCGCACGACGACGGAAAAGCGCATCCGGCGGCGCAATCTGCTGCGCGGCTGCCTCAGTGTCCTGATGCTGCTGCTGGCCGCGGTGCCGATGTTCGGCGGCGGCGTGCAGCCGCTCCCGGTGATTCCGGCGGTCATCTGCATCGCCATGTATGAGGAGTTTTATTTTTCCGTGTTCTGCGGCGTGCTGGGCGGTCTGCTGATCGACACGGCCTGCCTGAGCCCGCTCGGCGCGAACGCGATTTATCTGTCAGTGATCGCGGCGGCGGTCTGGCTGCTGTTCAAGGGGCTGCTGCGGCGCAGCTTTCTGCATTATCTCTGCGTGACGGCTGCGGCGGTTTTTCTCCGCTGCGGGCTGCTTTATTTCTTTACGCAGGTGCTGATGCGGAACGAAAGCCGCGGTGTCCTGTGGACAAATGTGCTGCTGCCGTCCTCGCTCCGGACGCTGCTTGCGGCGCTGCTGGTCTGGTGTCTGTTTCTGCCCGGCCGGAAGCTGCTGAAAGGGCGGATCCGCACGGGCGATGCCGCTGCGGTGCGGAGCGGAGGCTGACAGGGCTTTACTTTTTGCATGATTTATGATATACTGAAAAAATAAGCGGTGTCCGGATCGGGGAGGCAGTGTCAAATGGAAATCTATCTGAATACCGGACATCTGTTCGCTGTGCCGGCGGAAGTCGCGGATCATTTTCTGAAGCTGGCAAGCGGCGATCAGCTCAAGGTGCTGCTCTATGTGCTGTGTCACAGCGATACGGCGCTGACAGCCGAGCAGATTGCGGCACAGTGCGGCGTGCAGGCGTCCGCGGTCGAGGAGGCGCTCGCCTTCTGGCAGAGCGTGAACATCCTGCGGAATACGCCGGATGCAGCGCCCGCGGCAATCCTGACTGCGGCAGCACCGAAGCCGGCGGAATTGCCTGCCG
Source organism: Oscillospiraceae bacterium (assembly GCA_017414145.1). The sequence continues at coordinate 6,049 of JAFPQL010000075.1, forward strand.
CAAAGCCCGCGGAACCGGCAGCCGCGCCGGTAAAGGCCGCTGTGCAGACGACCAGCGCCGCATGGGCAAAGCGCCCCTCGGAAATTGCGGAGCGGAAGCAGCAGAATCCGGCTGTCGCGGAAATGTTTGCGGCGGCGGAGCAGCTTGCGGGCAGACCGCTCAACCACACCGAGCTGCAAAGCCTGCTCTGGATGCACGAATATCTCGGACTGAAGCCGGATCTCGTGATGATGCTGGCGGCATACTGCATCGAGATCGGCTGCTTTCAGGTGCGTTACATGGAAAAAATTGCGCTGGAATGGGAAGAGCGCGGCATCCTGACGCATGAAGCCGCACAGCAGGACATTCAGCGCATGGAAACGGCGCGGAGCTTTACCGGTCAGATCATGCGCATCTTTGAGATGAACAGGCGCCCGACTCCGAAGCAGCAGGCGTTTATCGACGGCTGGATGCAGAAGCAGCTTCCGGTGGAGCTGATCCGGCTGGCATATGAAAAAACCAGAGATGCGGCGGACGACAGGCTGTCCTTCCCGTATCTCGACTCGATTTTGCAGCGCTGGGCCGCGGCGGGCATCTATACCGTTGCAGCCGCGGAACAGGATGCGGCTGCATTTCAGGCGGCAAAGCAGAAACGAAAGTCCGCCGGCGGGCAGGTGAGCAAGGCACAGCCTTCCCGCAGAACGGAGATTTCGTCGATTGATCCGGACGAGATCGAAAAGCTGATCGGCGCATACTGAAACAGAAGGGGAGGCGGTTCAGAATGCTCAGGGAACAGATTTTTGCGGAGGCGATGAACCGCGTCGCCGAAAAGCGTCTGCACGCGCAGCAGGAGCAGGAACGCCGCACGGATGAGATTCTCCGGAAGATTCCGGAATCGGCGGCGCTGGAGCGCAGGCTCCGGACGGTCTGTCTGTCGGTGATGCAGATCGCGGACAGTGCGCAGCGCGCTGAGCGTCTTCGGCAGATTCAGAAGCAGGCCGCCGAGGCGGACGGGATGATGCGGCAGATCCTGACGGCGAACGGCTATCCGGCGGACTACCTTGACACGCATTATTCCTGCGAAAAATGCAGCGACAGCGGCTTTGTGAACGGGGAACGCTGTTCCTGCCTGCTGCACGAGATTGCGGTGATTTCCGCCGAACAGATGAATGCCCGTTCGCGGCTGGCACTTTGCAGCTTTGACAGCTTTTCGATGCAGTATTATGACGATCTGCCGCGGGAGGAGCATCAGGCCATGCAGCGGAATCTGGTGCGCTGCCGGGCGTATGCGGAAAGCTTTGTTCCCGGAGAAAGCGGCAATTTGTTCATGATCGGCGGGACAGGGCTCGGCAAGACGCATCTGTCGCTCTCGATTGCGAGCGTACTGCTGGAAAAGGGTTTTTCTGTGATCTATGATTCCGTCGGCAGCCTGCTGCATACACTGGAGCAGGAGCATTTCAGCCACTCGGAAGCATCCGGCGACACACTGGAAACACTGCTGGACTGCGACCTTCTCATTCTGGACGATTTCGGAACGGAATTTGACACGAGCTTTTCCCGTTCCATGATCTACACAATTCTCAACAGCCGCATGAACGCGCAGAAAGCGCTCATCGTCAACACGAATCTGTCGAGCAGCGAGATACAGAACAGCTACGGCGACCGGATTCTCTCGCGGCTGCTGGCATCGGAGATTCTGCACTTTTACGGAAAGGATATCCGTCTGAAAAAACGCACACATACCGGTTCCACAGGAGGTGCCCCATGAACGAAATCAACCTGTACGAGATCAATGAACACATCGAAAACAGCCCGGAGCTGTTTGTGATTGACGCAGAGGCTGCATATGACAAGGCACTCCGTACGCTGGCGGACGACATCTGCCGGCACGCGTCTGAGAAGCCGATTACGCTGATTTCCGGCCCGTCGGGCTCCGGCAAGACCACGACGGCCTGCCGTCTGGAGCAGATTCTGGACGCGGCGGGATTTCAGTCCCACACGCTTTCGATGGACAATTACTACGCGGACGGCACCCGCAATAAGGATATCGTCGATCAGTTCGGCGAGCCGGATTATGAGTCGCCGCTGCGGCTGGATATCGACCTGCTGAACACCCAGCTTGACCAGCTTGCCCGCGGGGAGGAGGTCGAGCTGCCGGTCTTTGATTTTGCGGCACAGAAGCAGCGCAAATCCGGCAAAAAGCTCCGCCGCAAGGCGCATGAGCTGATTATCATGGAGGGCATTCACGCGCTGAATCCGGAGGTCACCGGCTCCGCACACGATACGACAAACCGCATCTATCTGAGCGTGCGCACCCGTGTGCTGGACAACGATGTCCGGCTGCATCCCTCTCTGATCCGCTTTGCGAGAAGACTCCTGCGCGACAGCCGTACACGCGGCCGGACCGCAGAGGAGTCCTGCCGGATGCTCAGCAGCATTTCCAGAGGCGAAAACCTCTATATCATGCCGTATAAGCATCTTGCGGACTATGAGCTCGACACCTTTATGGGCTATGAGCTCTCCGTCTACCGCAATGAGCTGCTTCAGACCGTTCAGGGACTGGCGGCGTCGGCGCCCGCGGAGACCGGCATTCCGGTGCTGGCACAGGTTCTGGAAAATCTGGAACCGGTCAGTGCGGAGTGGATTCCGGAACAGTCGCTGGTGCGGGAATTTATCGGCGGCTCGCTGTTCTGCGGGTAATGCGGAGTGGATGCGCAGACGCTGTCAGCGGTCAGCTTTACCGGGCACCGGCCTGAAAAGCTGCCGACCGGCAATTTCCTGCACATGGTGCAGAGTCTGCTGTACGCGGAGATTGCCGAGGCGATTTCGCAGGGCGCCAGAACCTTTTACACAGGCGCGGCGCGCGGCGTAGACCTCTGGGCGGCAGACATCGTGCTGAGCTTCCGGCAGAAGCATCCGGAGCTCCGACTGGTCTGTGCCGTTCCGTTTCCGGAACACGGCGCCGGACTGACCGGCGCGGAGCGGTATCATCTGCAAACCGTTCTGCACGCCGCGGACGAGCGGGTGACGGTCTCGCCGGCATATGCGAGAGACTGCTTCCGCAGGCGGAACCGCTATCTGGTCGAGCACTGTCAGAGGCTGATCGCCGTGGTTGCGGATATGCAGTCCGGAACCGGACAGACGATCCGGCTGGCGGAAAAGCAGGGAATTGACATCCGGCTGATTACGGTCGGGCGGGCAGCAGAGCAGCTGCATCCGTCAAACAGCTTTTATCAGTTTTGAACCCGTGCAGCAGCACGGAGGTATATGGAAAGGAGCGGCAGTTCGGAACAGAACTGCGAAAAGGGCATGGCAACTACCAGAAGACGAAGAAGCACGGGCAGCATCGCAATCCCGTTCATGGTGACCTTTCTGATTGCTCTGATTGCACTCGGAGGAACCGGATATTATTTCTATCAGAAGCTCACCAACAAGCAGCGGGAGCTGCAGCCGATTGTCGGTGCAACCGCCAGCATTTCGGACGACGACATCAACGAGATCCTGTTTATTCTGGATCCGGCAGACAAGGAGGCGGCACAGCCTGCCGTGATGCTGCTGCGGTTTGATCCGGTGCGAAAGCAGGAATTCTGTGTTGGCATTCCGCTGACCCTGCGTCTGAAGGCGGACGGCAAGGGCGAGACTGTCGGGGAGTGTCTGACGAAGCACGGCGCCAACACGCTGAAGAGCGATCTGTCGGCGCTGCTCGACCAGCAGATCGACCGGTATCTGCAAATGGATTCGGAGGGCTTCCAGCTGATGATGTCGCTGCTGAACAATGTGTCCTACATTGTCACGATCCGTGACAAGGGACTGCGGCCTTCGGATGTATCGGTCGAGCTGGAGGGTTCTCAGTTCGAGACCCTTCTGACCAGCCGGAAGTACAGTACGGAGCGTGAGCGGAATTCGGTGATCGGGTTCGCGGTTGCGGCGCTGATCCGGCAGCTGGAGGGACAGCGAATCGCGGACAATCTGGAGTCATATTTCAGTATGCTGATTAACGAAAATGAGGTTAAGACGGACATCACGGGTATGGACTTAACGAAGCACCGTCATGCGATCACCTATGTTCTGGAGCACGGAAACGGCGCACCGTCGGGCGTGCCGCTGAGCTATGCGAATACGGATGACAACAATCTGATTCTGGCGCCGGACTGCCCGGATTCCCTGAAGATCACCTTCTCGCAGAAGAGTGAAGCAGAGAGCTGACGGGGGCGCGGCCTGTCCCGATCTGACCTGCCGCCGGCAATGCCTGACAATACCTGAACAAAAAAGCGCTGTCTCCAAAACAGGAAACAGCGCTGTTTTTTTTCTTATCCAATGACTTCATCGGCAATCGCCAGAACCTCTGCGTGGATATCCGCAATGCTGCGCATCGCGCCGTCCCGGATACACTCGACTGCCCGCCAGTGCAGATAGTCCGTGCAGTAGTCCGCTGCAAGACGGCATTGCCTGAGATACGGCAGATTGCACTCGTGAATGTCCTTTTTGCCCTCGTCGCCGGCATAGCGGCCGGTCATCAGCTTCTGGCTGACCTCCGGATCCACCCGCAGATACATCACGGCATCGGGCTCCGGCAGTCCGAGCTGCTCGTACTCATATTTGAACAGCCAGTCCAGAAACCCGTTCCACTGCGACGGTTCGAGCTTTGCGCACTGGTGAATTGCGTTCGAGGTCGTGTAGCGGTCGGCAATGATGATGCCGCCCTCATTGTAAAACTGCTTCCAGTTGAGGTGGAAGCTCGCATAGCGGTCAATCGCAAAGAAGGTCGAGGCCGCATAGGGATTGACATCCTTCGGGTCATTGCCGAAGGCGCCGTGCAGATAATCGTCCAGCAGCTTTGCGGCATCACTGCCGTAATTCGGGAAAGAAACGCGCATCACGCGCAGACCGCGTGCCTTCAGCGTCTCAAAGAGCGCCTTGGTCTGTGTGCCTTTTCCGCTGCCGTCCAGTCCTTCCAGGACAATCAGTTTACCAGTCATATCTGTTATCGGGAGCAGCTCCCGTTCTCCATTTTCCATTGAATTGCCGGTTCCCCCGGCAGAAGATCAGTCTTCCAGCAAAGACAGAATATACTTGCCGTAATCGGTCTGCTGCAGCTTCTCGCCGAGCAGCCGGAGCTGCTGGTCGCTGATGAAGCCCTTGCGCCACGCGATTTCCTCGATGCAGGAGATATAAAAGCCCTGCAGCTCCTGTACGGTCTTGACAAAGCCGCTTGCCTTGTGCATTCCCTTCGGTGTGCCGGTGTCAAACCAGGTCATACCGCGGCGCATCGTCGTCACATGGAGCTTGCCGGCATCGAGATAGACCTGATTGACGGCAGTGATTTCCAGCTCGCCGCGGGCGGAGGGCTGAATGCTCTTGGCGATTTCGATGACATTGTTGTCGTAGAAATACAGGCCGGGAATTGCGAAATTGGACTTCGGCTTTTCGGGCTTCTCCTCAATGGAAAGCACCTTGCCGTTCTCATCGAATTCGACGACGCCGAATTCACGCGGATTCTTGACGGGATAGCCGAAGACGGTCGCGCTGCCCTTCTCGACTCTGCGCTTTGCGCGGCCGAGCGTTTCGGAGAAGGTGTTGCCGTAGAACACATTGTCTCCGAGTGCGAGGCAGACGCTGTCCTCTCCGATGAACTGTTCGCCGACGAGAAACGCATCAGCGAGTCCGCGGGGATGCTCCTGCACGGCATACTGGATATTCAGACCGAGCTGAGAGCCGTCACCGAACAGATGCTGATATCCGGCGATATCGCGCGGGGTGGAGATAATCAGAATGTCGCGGATCTCAGCCAGCAACAGTGTGGAGAGCGGGTAGTAAACCAGCGGCTTATCGTAAATCGGCAGCAGCTGCTTGCTGACTGCGATGGTATTCGGATACAGTCTGGTTCCGGCACCGCCGGCCAGAATAATGCCCTTCATAGAGATCATGCACCTCTTTCCTGTTCTTCCAACTGTGCGGATTGTACTGCGTCACAATATTTGACAGTTCAGATGCACTGCGCAACGCATACAATACAATCGTATTATACCACATCAACGGGAAAAAATCAAGCATCTGGCGGGTGTGAACAGGAAAATGTGACAAATTTGTGAATAGTGCTGATATTTCATACAGTTCCTTTGTGAAGAATGGTGAGACACCGTTCCGTGTTTTCCGTTTCCGGCATGAATCCGGCCTGTGCGCGGGGGCGACGGCAGCGAAATGCGCGCCGCAGCGGCTGCGCAATCTTTGGAGAGGGGCTTCTTGCAGAAATCATCAAAAAAGTCATAGTGCCTCTGACGCTGCGTCAAAAGCACTATGACCTGATTGCCTATGTGATTCAGAGGGATCCGGCAGATTACTTCTGCGCCTTGAGCAGGTCGCGGATCTCGGTGAGGAGCACTTCTTCGTTCGACGGCTTTGCCGGCTCTGCGGGCTTTTCCTCCTGCTTGCGCTTGAACTTGTTGACGGTCTTGATAATCAGGAACAGTGCCAGCGCGGTGAGCAGGAAGGTGATGATTGCCGTGATGCAGGAGCCGAAGTTGATGATCGGCTTGTTGCCCCACGGAATCGTGCAGATGAGGCGGTCGAAGTTGAGGCCGCCCAGAATGGAGCCGATCAGCGGCATGAGGATGTCATCAACGAGAGAATTCACGATCGCTGTGAAAGCGCTGCCGATGATCATACCGACTGCGAGATCCATCACATTGCCGCGGGAGATGAACTCCTTGAACTCTGCGAGGAAGCCCTTGCTCTTTTCGGAGAGATTAATGTCTGCCATGTTTCATACATCCTTTCCTTTTAGCAGCTTTGCTGCTTGATTACCTATATTATATCATATCTACTGGAAAATTGCACCTGTGAATAGTCACGAATCTGCAACAGGTTTCGGCGGCCTGTTTCGGAATATTGCACAAAAGCAGTCCCAAAACTCTGCGCAGAACCGTCTCTATGTTCAGACGGGATGTGCAGCGGCGGCATCCGGCCCGTCGGCTTCCGCGGCGGGCTCCTTCCGGGAATCCCCGTCCGCAGACGGTGCTCCGGCACGGCGGGGCAGGCGCACCGGCTGACTGAGCGCGGAGCGGAGCCGCCTTCCGGCTTCGGATGCACGCGCCTTCAGCGTCGGGCTCTGAGACTGCAGCGGCAGCAGGTCTGCGCCGCAGATGACACAGAAGCTGTGTCTGGATTCAATCGGTTCCCCGCAGTGCGGACATCGCATCCCCTTACACCTCGCTTTCCGCAGATTCCGGCGCGTTCCGTGTCTGCGGAACGACAAGTTCAGCATAGCACAAACATGGTGAAATGTCAATCTTCGCGGGCAATATTTGTAAAATACTCCAATCTTTCATACGAATTTCTGTGCAATGTAAATGAAGTGTGTGAAAATCACTTCAAAAAGAGAAAATACCTGTGTTATAATGGA
>JAFPQL010000076.1 GCA_017414145.1 Oscillospiraceae bacterium
ATTGCTAATACTTGTTATTGCGAGCCAGTGCGCACACTGGCGTGGCAATCCGCATCCCCCAACGGCGGACTAAAATCTTAGAATCTGCCAGAGAGAACGGATTGCCACACCAGTGACGTCGGTCACTGGTTCGCAATGACAAGTATTAGCAATCGGCTAAAGCCCTGTATTGCTTCATTGACACGTTGCTCTCCTTTTGTTATCCTGCACTCAGGTGGTGAATTCCATGCTGAAAAAACAAAAACCGCCGGAGCGGTTTGATTTTCCCCCGGATGCGGAGGTGTATCTGCCGAATCAGGAGGAGAACTCCACGGCAATGATCCTGTTTTCCGCCTTCTTGACCGTGATGTGCGGCGTCGCTTATCTTGTGCTGCAGTCGAACCGGTGGATCGCTGTTGTGTTTTGGGCGGTACTGATGCCGCTTGTGTTTCTCATGCAGCGTCAGGAGGCGCAGTCCTATACGGTAATCTATGATGACCGCGTTGAGTTTCGGTCAAACGACAGCAGCAGGATCGTCCGCTTTCGCTGGGATGAGATTGACTCCTGGCGGGAACAGTCCACCCGGTTCGGCCCGCAGATCAAATTGTATTCCGGCGACCGGGTCATCAAGCTCCCCCGTCAAATGCCCGGCGGGAAGCGGCTTGCGGAGCGGATCGAATACAAGAATTACCCGCTGCACTTTCCCCGCGGCTCCGGCCCGGAGTCCTTCCGCGTCGGGCTGGTTCTGCGCGTGGAGGGAGACAAGCTGATTCGGCAGACGCTGTTTGGGCGGAAGGAATGCCCTTTGTCCGAGCTGCACGTGCGGCGTCCGTTCTTCCGCGCGCTGCTCTGCGACCGAAGCGGAAAATGCTTCGTCCGGCTGCCGCTTGTCAGCTATGAACTGATGCACAACTTCGATCTGCTCAAATGGGCGCTCGAGCAGCACGGCGTGAATACGAAATTACTGACGCTGTAAACGGAAAGAAAGGAGTGCTGACGATGAAGCATGTTTCGCTGCCCGCAGACGCCATCGAGCGCCGGGGAGACCGGTTTGTGATCGGCGCCTGCACGCTGGGCTGTGTGCTGCTGGCGGTTTTTGCTGCTGTGATGGCCGCGCAGTGGCGCAATGACGCCGCAAAGCTCTTTCTCGGAATCGGTGCGGTTCTGTTTCTGCTTTTGCTGCGATACACCCTTCGTCAGGCGACGGGTTATGTGGCGCTGGCGGGGGATATGCTCTACGCCGGGAGTCTTCTGGACCGGGCGACGGAGGTCGATTTGAGCACCGTGACCGGATATACGTTAGAGGTCACGCGCAGCCGATACCACACCAAGGAAGACTACTGCCTCTACGTCGGAGAGAAACGGGTTCTGGCCTCCGCCGAGCTCCCGCATAGCCGCGATTGGGTGCGGAAAAAGCTGCACGACCGGCATTATCCTCCGGCGTTCTTCCCGCCGGAAACTGCGGAGCACTTTCGGGTCGGGCGCCTGACGGTGGACGGGCCGGACCTAATCCTGGACGCCGGAACAAAAAAAGAGCAGCGAGTGCCCATGCGCCAATTGCATTTGGAAGAGAAGAACCTCACAGTAAATCTGACTTTGCCGGACGGCACATGCTTTGCTGAGCTGATGTACCAGATGCCGCACGGCTTTCGCCTGGCATGGGCGCTGGACCGAAACGGTGTGTTTGTCAGGGGGGATTATCTGCCGACGCTGTAAGGAGCTTGCGAGCGGATATCGTCTGCCCGTGCATGGCAATCTGAAATGATGAATCTATTTCGGCGAATTCGCATCGCACCCATGCC
>JAFPQL010000077.1 GCA_017414145.1 Oscillospiraceae bacterium
GCCGTCCCGATGCCGATGACCAGCACCACGACCAGCAGACAGTACAGCGGATTCAGCCGGCTCCTCCGGTGCTGCCGCTTGCTGCTCTGCTGCCGCTTGACATTTGTTTTCACCACATCTCGCATGGCAAGTCTCCTCTCAGCCGATGTCTGTTTTGAGAAATCGGATTATCTTGCTGTGGAAAACCGCTGCGGCCGTACAGACGGTTTCCCACAAAATCCACAGAATTTTCCACAGTTCTGTGCCGCATTCACGCTGATTTCCGCCGCTTCCGGAAATGATTTCCACAAATCCGGCCTGTTTCAACAGGGTTTTCCACAATTTCGGGACCGTCAGGCAGTTTTTTCCGGATTGCCGGAGAAAACCCGCACACGCTCCGCCGGACAGCCGAGCCTGTTGAAAACATCTGCAAAATCTTCATAGCCGCGGTCAATGTGATGCAGACCGCGCAGAATGCTCTCGCCGGAAGCCGCCGCAGCAGCAATGCCGAGTGCCGCACCGCCGCGGAGATCCATCGCGGTCACATCAGCGCCGTGCAGCGCCTGCACACCGTTGATGACCGCCGTTCTGCCGGACACGCGGATGTCCGCGCCCATGCGCAGCAGCTCCCCGACATACTTATACCGGCTCTCAAACACGGTTTCCTCGATCAGGGTCGTACCGTGCGCCGCGGAGAGCATCGCGCAGACCGGCGCCTGATCGTCCGTCGGAAATCCGGGATACGGCATCGTGCGGATGTACCGCACACCGCGGAGCAGGCCGGAGCTGTCGAGATAAATTCTCCCGCCGCAGACACCGATCCGGCAGCCTGCCGCCTCCAGCACGGACAGTGCGGTTTCCATGTCCCGCGGCGCAGCATCCTTCACGCAGACCGTTCCGCCTGCCGCTGCCCCCGCGCAGAGCCATGTCATTGCCGCAATCCGGTCCGGCATCACCCTGTATTCCGTCCCGTGCAGCCCGCTGACGCCCTCGATTGTCACTGTCCCCTCGCCGGCACCGGAGATTCTGGCGCCGCAGCTGTTCAGAAATGCCGCGAGATCGGCGATTTCCGGCTCGCGTGCCGCATTGTGCAGCACCGTCTCGCCCTGCGCCGCGGCTGCCGCAGTCAGGACATTTTCCGTCACGCCGACGGACGGCACCGGCAAAGTGATCTTCGTGCCGCGCAGTTTTGCCGCACGGCAACGGATTCTGCCGCTCTGCTCCGAAATCTCGGCGCCGAGCCGCCGCATCGCGTCCAGATGCAGATCAATCGGCCGCGGGCCGAGCTCACAGCCGCCCGGCATCGTCAGGGTACACTCTCCCGCGCTGCCCAGCAGCGGCCCCAGAAACATGATCGACGACCGCATTCTGCGCATTTCCGCATCGGGTATTTCACTTCCGGACAGCCCCTGCTGCCGGATGACCGCCGTATTGCCCTCGATCCGGCAGCGGCAGCCCAGACCGTTCAGAATCCGGCTCGCCGTCCAGATATCCGTCAGCCGCGGGACACGGTGCAGCACCGTCTCCCCGCTGCACATCAGAGACGCCGCCATCAGCGGCAGCGCGCTGTTTTTGGCTCCCTGCACCGTCACCTCGCCGCGCAGTGCGCTTCCGCCGCGGATGCGCAGAAGCTCCTCTGCCATATTGCATCACCTCTCGCAGTTCCGGCATTCGCCTTGATGCTGTTATCCTATGCAATATGCGCGGTTTTGTGCGATTCCGCGGACGCCCCTGCCGAATCCTGTCAGGTTCCGGACAGAACGCCGCGGATGACCTCCCAGATCAGGGCGTCGGTGTCCTGCCGGAACAGTGCGCCTGCGCGTTCGCCCATTGCTTCCCGCTTTTCCGGATGCTCATAGAGGTCTGTGACAATCTGCTTCAGACCGTCGAGCGTCAGATCCTTCTGCTCTATGACGATTGCCGCGCCGGCTTTGCCGAGCACCATCGCATTGTGATACTGGTGGTTTTCCGCCGCTGCCGGATACGGGATCAGGACGGACGCCCTGCCGACGGCCTCCAGCTCGCTGAGGGTCGATGCGCCCGCACGCGAGATCACCAGATCGGCTGCCGCCAGACAGATGTCCATGTCGTGGATGTATTCCGTCACGCGCATCCGCCGGTCGTCCGCGATGCCGCGTGCCGCAAGCGCCTGCGGCATCGTGTCTTTGCCGTGCTTGCCGTAGGCGTGAATGTGATTGATCTCCATGCCGGACGCGAGATGCCACTGCATCAGATCGGGCATCAGGTCGTTGAGACATTTCGCGCCCTGACTGCCGCCGAAGGACAGAACGGTCATCTTTCCGCTGAAATTCAGCTGCCGTCTCGCCTGCTCCCGCGTGCGCTTTTTCAATGCGCCGCGCACGGGCAGTCCGGTCACGACGGTTTTCGTCTCCGGCGGGAAATACTGCTTCGCCGCTTCAAAATTCATCATGACGGCGGCCGCCTTTTTCGCAAGGAGCTTGTTTGTCACGCCCGGATAGGCATTCTGCTCGTGAATCACGGTCGGAACGCCGAGCTGCTGTGCCGCCCGGATGACCGGCCCCGCCGCGTAACCGCCCGTGCCGATTGCCAGATCGGGCTGAAACTTCCGGACGATTTCCTTTGCGCGGCTGCCGGATGTCATCAGATAGCGCACCGCCTTGAAATTGCGTGCGATGTTCGACGGCGTGAACGAGCGCTGAAATCCCGCGACCTGCACCGTTTCCATTGCGTAGCCCGCGGCCGGAACCAAAGTCGCTTCCATGCCGTCCGGCGTACCCGCAAACAAAAATTCCGCCTCCGGGGCGTGCGCGGAGATGATTCCCGCAATGGCAAGCGCGGGGTTGATATGTCCGCCCGTTCCGCCGCAGGCGATCAGTATTTTCATATGTCGGTTCCTCGATTCGTTTTCATTCAGTTTCTGCCGAACAGCTCCGGATACTTCTCGCAGATCAGCAGCGATTCTGCCGTGATCGTGCGGCCGCTGTCCAGAAGCTGCCGGAATTCAGCCGGCGTCACAAAGTCCGCCGCGTCCGTTTCACCGGGCTGCAGCCGCACCGCGTCCGCCGGTACATCCCGCCGGAGCAGATAATAACAGAAATGCACATTTCTGCCGCGGTGAAATCCGCGCGGTTCCAGATCCTCCACACGGCAGCGGATGCCTGTCTCCTCCCAGAGCTCCCGCACCGCCGCCTGCTGCGGCGTCTCCCCTGCCTGCACGCAGCCGCCGGAAATCTCCCAGCGACCCGCATAGGATTTTGCTTTTGCGCGCCGGGTCAGCAGCAGTCTGCCGTCCCGCCGCAGTGTCAGAATGCTGACAATCAGACGGTATGTATCGGGCGGCGCCGTCCTGCCGCGTGTGATGCGCAGACCGGTCGGCTGCCGGTGACTGTCATACAGGTCAAGCTGCTCGGAGAGACGCTGCTCCTTCCGCCGTGTCAGTTTCTCCTGCGCCGGCAGCGGATGTCCGTCCAGAACGCCGCCGTACAGCGCAGCCAGAAGCTGCGGCTCCGCACCGGTAAACCGCTCCGTGACCGCAAGACGCAGAAAATCAGGCACCGTCAGCCAGTCGGCGGCGGTTGTCTCGCCGGCCTGCAGCGTCACCTGGTCCGAGGACGACCCGTCCCAGAAGTACAGATAATACGCGAACAGCACCTGTTCGCAGCGGGTTGTCCCGCAGAAGATCAGCCCGTCCGGCGTCGCATGAATGCCGGTTTCCTCACGGAGCTCCCGGCAGACCGCCTCGCGCTCGCTTTCGCCTGCGCGTCTGGCACCGCCCGTGATCTCCCACTGTCCCGCGTGCGATTTCTCCGGCGCACGCTTTGTGACCAGAATCTTTCCCTCGCGGCTGACTGTCATCACCTGAATCACTTCCGCAAAGGAACCGGTCGGAATCGGATTCCCCCGCCGCATTGTTCTGCCGAGCGGACGCTTTTCCGCATCAAACAGCTCCAGATATTCCGTCACGCGTCCGTCCCCCCCAATCTGCCGGATGCCGTTAATCCAGTCTTGCCTGCCGCGATATATTCAGCAGAATGCCCATTTCCGCAAGCTGCATCATCAGCGCCGTGCCGCCGTATGAGAAGAACGGCAGCGAAATGCCCGTATTCGGGATCGCGTTGCTGACAACGGCGATGTTGAGCAATGCCTGCAAGCCGATGTGCATGGTCAGACCGACCGCCACCAGCATTCCGAATTTATCTTTTGCCTTTGCCGCGATATAAAAGCCGCGGAAAATCAGCAGGCAGAACAGCAGGATCACCGTGATCGCGCCGACCAGTCCGAATTCCTCGCAGAGAATCGCAAACACAAAGTCGTTCTGCGCTTCGGGCAGATACTGGAACTTCTGACGCGAGGCGCCGAGTCCCAGACCGAACATTCCGCCGGAGCCGATTGCAATCAGGGACTGGCTCGTCTGCCATGTCTGATCCTGCATATACTCCGGATTGAACGGGTCCAGCCACGACAGGATGCGCGTCTGGAAATAGCCGATGCCCTTGAATTTAATCAGGAACAGCACGACCGCCGTGATGCAGACCGCGCCGACCAGAATCATGACAACAAAATGCAGCGGACGCGCTCCGCCGACGAAAACCAGCGTCAGCGCCAGCGCCGAGATAATCAGCGTACCGGAAAGATGCGGCTCCTTCATCATCAGACCCGCAACCGCCGCCAGCATCAGCAGGTACGGCGCGATGCCGTACCAGAAATTGCGCATCCGGTGCTCGTTCCGGACAATCAGCGTCGCAAAGAACAGCACGATCGCTATTTTCATGACCTCGGACGGCTGGAATGTGATGCCGCCGTTTCCGCCGATCTGGATCCAGCGCGTCGCACCGCCGCGGGTGACGCCGATGCCGGGAATCAGCACGATCACCAGCAGGATGATTGAGATGAGAAACGCGCCGCCCGATACCCAGAGTTTCTCGTAAAAGTGGTAATTGACCACGCTTGCACCGGCCATCAGGACAAGGCCGCCGACCGCAAAGATCATCTGCTTGTAGGCGTAGAAGGTACCCTTCTGACCGTCCTGAATCGCGGCGGGATAGGATGCAGAGAACATCATCAGCAGGCCGATTGCCAGCAGCGCGATGACCGTTCCGAGCAGAACGCCGTCGATTTCGCCGTCAAAGAGCCGCCAGCCCCGTCCGACGGAGCCGGTCCGGCTGCGGGCCGCCGTGCTTCTTGCGAGATTTGACATGATATCGCTCCAATCGTCGTTCAGATGAGCTGTATCAGAACCGCTGCCGCCCCCGCGGCAAGACCGACCAGTGAAAAGACCAGCACGATCTTGTATTCGCTCCACTTGCACAGCTCAAAGTGGTGGTGAATCGGCGACATCTTGAAAATGCGGCGCCCCTCACCGTACTTTTTCTTCGTGTACTTGAAATACAGCGTCTGCACCACGACGCTCAGCGCGTCCAGCACATAGACGATGCCGACCAGCGCCAGCAGCAGGTGCATCCGGCACGCCACGCCGATGGCGGCAAAGGCGCCGCCCAGATACATCGAGCCCGTATCGCCCATAAAGCACTTTGCGGGGTGCAGGTTCCAGACGAGAAATCCGATGCACGCGCCTGCAATCGTGATCGCGTAGAGCGAAAGCTCCGCGAAGTGCAGATACGCACAGAGAATCGTCAGCGCCAGCATCGAGACAACCGTGACCGAGCCGCAGAGTCCGTCAATGCCGTCGGTCAGGTTGACCGCGTTGGAAATGTAGATGATGAACAGGATCATCACTGGATAGTAGAAGATGCCGAAATTCAGCCTGACGAAAATCAGGTCGATCGTCGTCTCGTGATCGCCGAGCAGATATAGAATGCCCAGAAGCAGCACGCTCAATACAAGCTGTGCCGCGATTTTCTGCTTGACATTCAGGCCGAGATTCTGCTTCCGGACCGCCTTGATGTAGTCGTCCGTGAAGCCGATTGACAGCGAGTACAGCAGCGAGAACAGCACCACCGTCAGCAGCCGGAAGCCCTGCACCGCCGCCTCACGGCTCGTCGTGTCGAGATTTCCCGACAGCCGGTAGACCGTGTAGCCCAGCGCAGTCGCCAGAATACTGCCGCCGATGAACATGAATCCGCCCATGATCGGGGTACCCTGCTTGGACTTGTGCCACGCGGGTCCCTCCTCCAGAATCGTCTGACCGAAATGAATCTTCTTCAGATACGGAATCAGCACCAGTCCGCTGATTGCCGCAAGAACCGCCGCGGTCACAGCCGCGGTCAGCAACAGCCACATTGACATCGTATTTGCCTCCAGAAATCTGCCTGCCGTCTGTCCTCAGGCACGCTCCGCAAAAATGCGTCTTGCCGCATCCGCGACCAGCTCCCGCTCGTCCATATGCAGATGCACATTGTTTGCTATGATCTGATAATCCTCATGTCCCTTGCCGCACAGCACGACCACATCACCGGTCTTTGCCTGCTTCATCGCAAGGTAGATCGCTTCGGCGCGGTCCGGCTCCGTCTCATACGGCACCGCGGCGCCGTCCAGCCCCGCCAGAATGTCCCCGATGATTGCCAGCGGGTCCTCGTCCCGCGGATTGTCCGAGGTCACGACCAGCAGATCGGCGTATTTCGCCGCCGCCTGCGCCATTTTCGGACGCTTTGCCGCATCGCGGTTCCCGCCGCAGCCGAACAGGCAGATCAGCCGTCCGACCGTACAGGCCCTGAGGCTCGACAGAATCTTTTCCACGGCATCGGGCGTGTGCGCATAGTCGCAGACCACCGTGAAGTCCAGTGCCGTCGGGATGATCTCGCAGCGTCCGCGGACGCCCGCGTAATCGAGCAGCAGCTCCGTCATGACGGAAACCGGCACGCCGAGCCGCTTGCCGACCGCCATTGCCGCGACGGCGTTGCTGACATTGAACAGACCCGTCATGCGCATCGACACCGGCAGAATGATCGCAAACAGCTTGAGGCGGAATTTTGTCCCCTCGGTGCTGAGCGAAATCCCGGACGCCATGGCGTCAAAGCTGCCGCCGTCCTCCGATGCAATGCCGTAGGTCGCCTTCTCGCAGGAAATCTCGTCGTAAAGGCGTCTGCCGTAGGCGTCGTTGCCGTTGACGAGCGCGAAATCGCAGCGGTCAAACAGCTTTTTCTTGGCGAGATAGTAATTCTCCATTGTGCCGTGAATGTCAAGGTGATCCTGCGTCAGATTCGTAAAGACCGCCGCGGCGAAATGCGCCGGCCCGATGCGGTACTGATCCAGCCCGAAGGACGAGACCTCCATGACGACATCCTGACAGCCCGCGTCCGCCATGCGGCGCAGCAGACTGTAAAATTCCTCCGGCACCGGCGTCGTGTTCGGCGAGGGGATGATTTCGTCCCCGATTTCATACTGCACGGTGCCGATCAGGCCGACCCTGCGGCCCGCCCGCGTCAGCATCTCCTTGATGAGCGTGGTGGTCGTCGTCTTGCCGTTCGTGCCGGTGACGCCGATCAGGCGCATCTCCCGTTCGGGATGCCCGTACCACGCGGCGAACAGGTCGCCGAGCGTCTTTCGCGTGTTTTCGACGATGAGCTGCCGGTCACCGAGCCCCATGTCCCGCTCGACAACCACCAGCGCCGCGCCCTGCTCCAGCGCCTGTGCCGCAAATTCGTGCGCATCGCGGCGAAAGCCCTTGATGCAGACGAAAATCATGCCGTCCTTCAGTGCTTTTGTATTGTCCGTCACGCCGGTGATTTCACAGTCCGGCAGATTGCTTGACAAATTCTCTAAAATCGTGTATAATCTCATATTACACTCCTTCTGTCCGGCGCCCGTTCAGCCCGATTCGTCCGAAGTACCGAGGTCGAGGCTGATGACCGACCATTTGTCCACGGTCGTACCCGCCGGAATGCTCTGCAGCAGCACCTTGACATTCTTGCGGTCTGCCGCCGCGCCCTTTGCGACATAGTTGATGCCTGCCGCGGCAAGCTGTTCGTTGACCTCGGACATCGTCTTGCCGACGACATACGGCACCGTCACCTGCGTTTCTGACGACGCGCTGCCGGTATACAGCAGCACGGTGCTGCCCTTCGATACCGCAGAGCCCGTAATCGGCGTCTGCTTGTTGACCTCGGTGCCCTCGCCGACGACCTCGCACTTGAGGCCGAGCTCAGAGAGGCGCGCTCTGGCGTTCTCGACGCTCTCGTCGATCAGCAGCGGAACCGTCACATCGAGCTTTGCCTGCTCCTCCGCGGTGTACTCCGGATAATATCCGAGATACGGCAGCGCCTTTTCCAGCACGGAGCGGGAATACGGCACGACAACCGAGGAGCCGTAGTAGTCAATCTTCCGGTTCGGCTCATCCGCCATAATCAGCATGACGATTTCCGGATCGTCCGCCGGTGCAAAGCAGCAGTAGGACGCGACATATTCCCAGTCGGATTCCGCCACGCCCCGGACGACCTTCTGTGCCGTACCGGACTTGCCGCCGATCTTGTAGCCCTTGATGTAGGCATTGCTGCCGCCGTTGTTCTCGACAACCGCCTGCAGTGCGCGGCGCATCTCCGCGGAGGTCTCCTCGGAGATCACCTGTCTGCGGATCGTCTTTTCGTTTGACAGCACGACATTGCCGTCCTTATCGACGATTTTGCTGACCACATACGGCTGAAGCAGATAGCCGCCGTTGACGACCGCCGCATAGCCCGTCACCATTTCGATCGGGCTCAGCGAGTTCGTCTGACCGAAGGAACTGGACGCCAGCTCGACATCGCCCATGCGCTCGCGGGGGATGTAGACCGAGGAGGTCTCACCCGGCAGGTCGATGCCTGTTTTTTCCGTCAGAC
>JAFPQL010000078.1 GCA_017414145.1 Oscillospiraceae bacterium
ACGCGTCCATGTCATGCCGGCAGCCATGCCTCTCGGCACAACGCTGACCTGCTGCACGCGATCCTGTGTTTTGAGGTGATATGCCGTGACCGCATGACCTGCCTCGTGGAACGCCGTGATCTTCTTGTCACTCGCCGTCGGGATGTGGGATTTCTTCTCCGGACCGGAGAGCACCTTCATGGTTGCCTCTTCGATATCCGAAGCAATAATCGCCTTGCGTTCTGCTCTTGCCGCGAGGATCGCCGCCTCATTCAGCAGATTTTCGAGGTCTGCACCGGTGAAGCCCTGCGTATCCTTTGCAAGCTCATGGAAATCGACATCCGGGCCGATCGGCTTTTTGCCCTTGTGGACTTTGAGGATTTCCTCTCTGCCCTTGACATCGGGGTAATTGACCGTGATCTGGCGGTCAAAGCGCCCCGGACGCAGCAGCGCGGGGTCGAGAATATCGCGGCGGTTCGTCGCGGCAATGACGATGACGCTCTCGTTGTCCTCAAAGCCGTCCATCTCAACGAGGAGCTGGTTCAGCGTCTGCTCACGCTCATCGTGGCCGCCGCCGAGACCGGAGCCTCTGTGCCGGCCGACCGCATCAATTTCATCAATGAAAATGATCGAAGGCGCGTGCTTTTTCGCCTGTTCAAACAGGTCGCGCACACGCGATGCGCCGACACCGACGAACATCTCGACGAAGTCCGAACCGGAAATGGCGAAGAACGGCACACCCGCCTCGCCCGCAACGGCTCTTGCCAGCAGCGTTTTACCGGTACCGGGAGGGCCAAGCAGCAGCACGCCTCTCGGAATGCGCGCACCGATATCCTCAAATTTTTTCGGATTCTTGAGGAAATCGACCAGCTCCGCCATCTCGGCTTTTTCCTCGTCGGCGCCCGCGACATCCGCGAAGGTCGCCTTCTTGCCGGCAGAGGTCGCCGCCTTGATGTTCGCCTTGCCGAAGGAATTGATCTTGCCGCCGCCGTTCGCCTGCCGGAACATCACGACAAAGAGCACAATGGCCATCAGCATCAGCACGGCGGTCGGAACGACGGTCAGCAGCCACGAATTGTCCGTGACCTTGAAATAATCCTGCTCCAGATGCTCGCCCGGATGCTTTTCGTTGTAGGCTGTGCGGTATTCCTCGGTGTCGCTCAGAAACAGCGAGACATTCGGCACCTCGTAGGTATACACCTTGCTCTCGTTGTCCAGCTTGTACTTCAGCTCGCCGCTGCCGAGATCCAGCGTATAGGATGTGACACGGTCCTCGTCAAAATACGCCATGATGTCTGAGTATTTGACAGCGTGTTCCCTGCTCGCAAGCGAGGGCAGGAATGCCCAGATGACGACGATGATGAGCAGTACGACCACGATATAGGTCATGACTCCGCGATTTTTGCCCAATACATTCACTCCTTTTCAGAATTGACTGCGGAACCGTCCGGCTCCGCGATCTGCGCAGCCGAAACTTCCTCCCGGATCACCCGGAGCCGCAGAAGCGTTCGGCTGTCTGCATTCGGTTTTACACGCGCCGCGACGCCGACGCCCTCACAGAAGATGCAGCCCTCACGGTCATAGAGGGCGTGCAGGCTGCGCCGGTACAGCGCGGGGACTGCGGACTGAATCCGCTTGCGCAGCAGCCCCGAAAAATCCCGCCCCGGCAGACGGATCTGATCGGACCGCGCCGGCCGGCGGAAGCAGGGCTCCCCACAGATTTTATCAAAATCGAGCGTATACCTTGTGTCTGCCGTGTGAAGATTCCGTGATACGGATGCTTTCAGCAGCTCAGCCTCCAGCCGGCAGCCCGGCACGATCCGGTTTTCCCCGATCCGCAGCGGAACGGGTGTTGCCGGCGCTTCTCCGGGATTCGCAGCGAGATACAGCGCCCCGTGAAACACCTGCGCGGTGATCTCCGCGGAGAGCGTCAGCGCGCCGTACCCCTGACAGACCATGCGGTCAACCGTCTCCAGCAGACCGGCGTTCGGGTCGGTGCGCCGTCCCGATGCCGCATGAAGCCGCTCCATATAAACGCGCATCCGGATCGGGCGCGGGAAGGCTTCCAGCCCCTTCAGCCCGCCGAAATCTGTCCGGCACTGCTCCGCGGCTGCCAGAGCCTGTGCAGAGAGCAGCGCCTCGTCCTCGGAGAGGATTGCCGCCGTCCGGCAGATATGCCGCACCGCCGCGGGATTTTCCGCAGTCAGCAGCGGCAGCAGATGATGCCGGATGCGGTTGCGGGCAGCACTGTCTGAAAAATTGCTGCTGTCGGTTCTGTACTCCTGTCCGATCTCCCGCAAAAACGCGAGGATTTCAGACTTTTCGGCATCGAGCAGCGGCCGGATGATCCGCCCGCTCCGTGCGGGAATGCCGGTCAGACCGTTCAGCCCGCTGCCGCGGATTAAGTGAAACAGCACGGTTTCGGCGTTGTCGCCGGCGTGGTGCGCCGTGGCAATTTCGCCGTCGGGCGCCGCTTTTTCCAGCGCCTGATAGCGCAGCAGACGCGCCGCCGTCTCAACGGAGAGCCCGTGCGCCGCGGCATATTCCGGCACGCGGACACGCACCGTTTCCAGTCGAATGCCGTATTTCGCGCAGAGCGCCGCACAAAAGGCCGCGTCGCGGTCTGCCTCCTCCCCGCGGATGCCGTGGTGAATATGCACCGCACGGAGTGTGACCGAAAGCGTCTCCCGCATTTGGGAGAGGCAGCAGAGCAGCGCCGTGCTGTCCGCCCCGCCCGAAAGCGCAACGGTCAGAAGCCCCGGAGACGGTCTGCCGGCGCCGTTCCGGATGCGGTCACAGAGCGTCATCATGCCGGCGGGGGCGTCTCATTCTCCGGCGTCGAGAAGCGCGTATACTGCGCATCCCAGACCAGATTGATCTTCGCCGTTTCGCCGTGACGGTTCTTTGCCACAATACACTCGGTAATATTCGGATTCTGCGATTTCTCGCGGTTATAATAGAACTCATTATACAGGAACATGATGATGTCCGCGTCCTGCTCGATCGAACCCGATTCACGCAGGTCGGAGAGCTGCGGATGCTTATCCGGACGGGATTCCACCGCACGGTTGAGCTGCGAGAGCAGCAGCACCGGCACATTCAGTTCCTTTGCCATCAGCTTTAGGTTTCGCGTGATGTCGGAGATGACAAGCACGCGGTTATCGGATTTCAGCGGCGCATCCATGAGCTGGAGATAGTCGATGACGACCATGCCGAGATTCTTGATGCGTCTGAGCTGCGCCTTCATCTTCGGGACGGTGATGCCCGTCGCCTCGGAGAGAAAGATATTCATGCCCATCAGGACATCCGCGGAAACGGCAAGGCGGCTCCACTCCTCGGAATTGAGCCTGCCGGTGCGGAGCTTGTGCGAATCGACCAGCGCGTGGGTCGAGAGCATTCTCGAAACGAGCTGCTCCATGCTCATTTCCAGCGAATAGATCGCAATATTCTTGCCGGAGCTCTTGGCGACATTCGTTGCGAGATTCAGCGCGAACGAGGTCTTGCCCATACCCGGACGGGCCGCCAGAATCACAAGGTCGGAATTGTTCATGCCGCCCGTGATCGAGTCAAGCCGCGTGTATCCGGTCTTGGCGCCGACGAACTTGTCGCGGTCGGGGCCGGAAATATCGCCCAGATGCTTATAGGTCTCGACCATGACATCCTTGATCGGAATCAGGCCGCGCACATCGCGCCCCTGCCGGATGTCGTAGATGCGCTGCTCGGCGGAATCGAGCAGGGTCTGTGCCGTCTCGGTGCCTGCCGTGACCTCTCTGAGCAGATCTCTGGCGATCTGTGCGAGGCAGCGGGCGCAGTACTTCTCCTGAATGATCTGGCAGTAGCTTGCGATATTCTCCGCAGACGGGACATTTTCAGCGAGTGCGGTCAGATAGCGCTTGCCCTCCGCCGCGTTCTCAAAGATGCCCTCGCGCACGGCTTCATTGAGGATGACGATGATGTCCATCTGTCCGCCCCCGGCACCGGTGAAGAGCCCGACCATCAGGCGGAAGAGCGCACGGTGCTGCTCGATGAAGAAGGACTCCGGCTTGACATATTCCAGCGCCACCGTCACCGATTCCGGGTCAATCAGCACAGAGCCGAGCACAGACTGCTCTGCCTCAACGCTGTGCGGGAGCGTCTGCTCCGAGAAGCTGACCGACGGATCAAAGACAGCCGTGTCAGCCATTGTCGATTACCACGGAGACGGTGAACTTCGCGGACACGCCGCCGTAG
>JAFPQL010000079.1 GCA_017414145.1 Oscillospiraceae bacterium
GAACGAGTTATAGCCGATCTTCTGCACTGTGTCGGGAATCGCAAGCGTTTCAAGCCCGCTGTACTGGAAGGCATATTCACCGACCTCGGTGATATCCGGATTCCAGTTGATCGTTTTGAGCGCAGGCGTATATTTGAAAAACTTGTCCGGAATCTTCGTGAGCCCGTCCTCAAAGGAGACTGTCTTGAGCGCACTGTTCATGAAAACGCTCTCTCCGGCAGTGACCTGCTTCGGCACGGTGAATTCCGTGATCGCGGTTTTCTCAAAGCAGCCGTAGCCGAATGCCGTCACGCTGCGCGGCAGATAGAGCGTTTTCAGGCTCTCGGCGCCCGATGCGAGAAGCTCCGGCACGGTCTCCATGCCGTCTGCAACCGTCAGTGTCTCAACGGAAGAATTGCTGAGTGCAAAGCGCGCCGCCGTGACCGTCGCGGGCAGCACCAGCGCGGTAATGCCGGCGCAGTTCTCAAAGATGCTGCTTCCGATTTCGGTCAGACCGTGTGGCAGCTCGATCTCGGTGATGCCGGAGTCCTGGAAAGCGTGCTGTCCGATCTTCTTTATGCTGTCGGGCAGTTTGATATCCGAGACGGATGCGCACTGGAATGCGTATCCGCCGATTTCGGTCACTGTATCGGGGATGACGACCGTGCGGATATGCTCCGAGCCGTAGCAGAGGTTTGTCGGCACATACTGTGCGCCGTCCTCCAGAATGATCTTCTCGATGTAGCTCTCACGGAAGGTCGAGCCCCAGCCGCCGATATAGGAATAGCTTGCGATCGAATTGAGCGGGATGCCCTTGGGGAGCGTCAGCTCCTTCAGGCTTTCATCACCCCAGAAAATATTGTCCTCCAGCCTTTGCAGACCTTCCGGCAGCTTGATTGACGAGAGTGCGGGCATATTCTGAAATGCGCCGCGCCCGATTTTCGTGACCGTCGTGCCGCTGATCGTGTCCGGCACCGTCAGCGCGGTGACCGTCTCTTTGTCTTCTCCGGAATAACCCGTGACGATCACGGTTTCTTCTGAGATGGTGTAATCAAAGCCGTCCTTGGTCGTCCCCTTGATTTCCTCCGCCGCGAAAACGGATGCGGGGAACTGGAGCAGCATCACTGCACCGGTCGCGCCGGCCGTGATGCCCGCGCAGATGCGCCTGCGCAGATGAGAAATCGCCCTTGCTTCCATAAGATACCTCCTGTTCAAAGCGTTAGAAATCCGAAACAGTTGACAGATGAGAGTATATCATCAGTATACCATAAATCTGCATAAAAGTCAACCGGTTTCGATGAAATAAACATAGAAAATACACAACACCGGCGGCGCCTGTATGTTCGGAAATCTGACAGTGCCTCTTGACAAACCCCTCTTTCACCGCATATAATGAAGACAGAATCTTTCAAAGGAGGACAAGCCTATGTCCCTGACATCCTATCCGCATATGCTGCACGGCGCGGACTACAATCCGGAGCAGTGGCTGCAGGATCCGGACATTCTGCGGCAGGACATCGAGCAGATGAAGCAGGCGAACATGAACTGTATGTCGGTCGGCATTTTTGCGTGGAGCGCGCTGGAGCCTGCCGAGGGCGAATACCGGCTGGACTGGCTCGCGGAGATCATCGACCGGCTGTATGAAAACGGGATTTACACCGTGCTGGCGACGCCGTCCGGCGCAAAGCCGCTGTGGATGTCCCGGAAGTATCCGGAGATCCGCCGCGTCAATGCGCAGCGGGTGCGGGAGCTGGCCGGCGGGCGGCACAATCACTGCTACACCTCGCCGGTCTACCGTGAAAAGGTGCGCGCAATCAACGAACAGCTTGCAAACCGATTCGGCAATCATCCGGGCGTGATTCTCTGGCACATCAGCAATGAGCTGCAGGGAGAATGCCACTGTCCGCTCTGTCAGGAGGCGTTCCGGCAGTGGCTGAAAACACGCTACGGCACGCTGGAGGCGCTCAATGCGGCATGGTGGACGGCGTTCTGGTCGCATACCTACACCGACTGGTCGCAGATCGAGGCGCCGTCCCCGCGCGGGGAAACGGCGGTTCACGGGCTGACGCTGGACTGGAAGCGCTTCGTCACGCACCAGACCTATACCTTCTTTGAGAATGAAATTGCGCCGCTGAAGGCGGTCAATCCCGACCTGCCGGTCACGATGAACCTGATGGGCTTTTACGACGGGATTGATTACCGGAAAATGGCGCCGCTGCTCGATGTTGTGTCGTGGGACAGCTATCCGGCATGGCATTCGCAGGCGGACGGCGACGAAACCTACAACGCCTTCTGGGCGGACGCCTTCTCCGATCTCTGCCGCTCCATGCTCGGCAAGCCCTTCCTCATCATGGAGAACACGCCCTCGCAGACCAACTGGCAGGAGGTCTGCCGCCCCAAGACATGGGGCTTCCACCGTCTGACCGCGATTTCCAATCTCGCACACGGCGCGGACAGCATTCAGTATTTCCAGTGGCGGCAGAGCCGCGGCTGCGCAGAGAAATTCCACGGCGCGGTGATGACCCACGCGAACCGCACGGACACCCGTGTCTTTCAGGAGGTCGCCGGCGTCGGCGCGATGCTGCACAAGCTGGACGCCCTCTGCGGTGCGGCGACGCCTGCGCGGACCGCGATTCTCTATGACACGGAGAGCCACTGGGCGGTCAACGCCGCACAGGGGCCCAGAAACAGCGGCATCGGTGACACGGACCTGATGCTCCGGTTCTATCTGCCGTTCTGGCGGACGGGCATTCCGGTTGATATCGTGGATTCGGACGCGGATTTCTCCGGCTATGACCTGCTCTGTGTACCGATGCTGTATCTGCTGCGCGGCGATGTTTCACGCCGTTTGCAGGAATATGTCCGGCGGGGCGGTACACTGGTTATGACGCTGCACACCGGTTTGGTCGATGAACACGACCTCTGCTTCATGGGCGACACCCCCGGCGAGGGACTGGCTGCGCTGGCCGGCATCCGTTATCTGGAGACAGACCCGCTCTACGACGGCATGGAGGAGCGGATCCGGATTCTGCGGGCGCCGTTCCCGCTGGCGGAGGAATACCGCTGCGAGCGGCTCTGTGAGCGCATTGCCGCGGAGGGCGCCGAGGTGCTCGGTGTTTACGGCCATGACAATCCCTGTATGCCGGATGACCTGCCCTGCCTGACGCGCAATGCCGTCGGGCGCGGCACGGTGTATTATATCGCAGCGTTTCCGGAGGAAAAATTCCTCTCGGACTTCCTGCTTTCTCTGACGGAGCGGCTCGGTATCCGGCCGGCGCTGGAGACGGCGCTGCCGCAGGGCGTTGTGACCGCGGTGCGGGTCGCGGGGGACGGGACGCGGTTCCTCTTTGCGATGAACTGGACGCGGGAGAAAAAGACGGTCAGTCTGCCGTATCCGCTCAGGGATTACGAGACGGGGCGGCTGTATCAGAATGTGCTGCCGCTTGCGCCCTACGGCGCAAAGATTCTGGTCGCGGCAAACAGCAAGGCATAAAAGCGCGCACCGCAGTCTGTGAACGGACTGCGGTGCGCTTTGCTGCGTGTAGTTTGTTGTTTGATGCAGAGCGTGCAGACGCTCAGCCGGGGATGTTCGCGTAAATGCAGAACATCAGCCAGATTTCATGCGTCAGAGGCGCGCCGTTGAAGATCGCATTATAGAGCTGAGCCAGATAGTTGTCCTGCTCGTTGACCTGTCCGTCAAGATTAATGTCCATATTGTTCAGCATATAAGACACATACAGGTCATAAATATCGTAGCTGCCGTCAAAATTCAGATCGTAGTCCAGAAGGCCGTCCCCGTCGGCGTCGCTGAAGGTGTTCGTGCAGTTCTGAAGCGCATACGAACCATTGTGATACCAGTCAACCAGAAGCGGGTGCTCTGTGTGGTATCGTACTGTTGGATTCGATGTCGCACGGTGCAGCTCCTTCATTTTCGCATTCGTTTTCAGAAAATGCTGATATCCAATGGGATTTCCGGTGCCGTTGTCGTCCCATGTCACATCGCACTGATAGTATTTCCCTTCCACTTTTACGATATTCCATTGGTGCGGTCCATCCGGTATTTCATCACCAACACAATAGGACTCAATTCCTGCGGTTTCCAGCAGCATTCTGTATGCTTTTGCATAGCCCGCGCAGACAGTTTCCCCGATGCCGTTTCCTCTGATATTGAGCCCGTAGCTGAGGAACACAGAGGATGAGACATGGTTTTCCAGGTCGTCTATTGATTCTCCGGAATTCTCATCCTCATAGTCACAATGATTAATCAGCCAGTCGTGCAGCACGCGGGCTTTGACCGCTTCGCTCATCCACGGTCTGGTTTCCGTCTGCACAATATAGGTGCAGAGTGCAGAGCAGTATTCGACGAGAAACCGGATGTTTTCACTTCTGCTGAAACAGTTTTTCAGCAGCTTCCGGATATTGCTGTCAGAGCTCAGAACAGGTGCCGCGCCGGAATTGTTAAACGCCGATTTGTTCCACGGAATCTGCCCGTTCACAAGATCCAGACTAGCGCAGTTTTCAAAAACGCCTGTTCCGCTTGTCTTGCAGTTGTTGGGCATTCTGATACTGCGTAAGTCCGTGCAATCGTAAAAAGCGCAGCTCTTAATGGTTGTGGCGCCCGCCAGCACAACCTGTCTTAAACGGTAGCATTCCCGGAATGTATCTGCCTGAATCGTGCGGACACCCGACGGAACCGTAACAGATGTAAGCTGCGTACAATGCTCAAATGCGGAGCCGCTGATGCTCAGCAAACCGGAGGGGAGACTCAGCGATGTCAGCGGTGTTCCGTAAAAAGCGTAGAGTCCAATGGCGGTGACGGTATCCGGAATCGAAACGGAATAAACAGTCATTCCTTCCAGCGGTTGATGCGGTACAACATTGACAAAAGCCTTTTCGCCGATTGCCTTTACCGTTTTCTGACCGTTTGGAGTGGAGACATAAGCGGGAATGGAAACCGAGGTGCCGCTGCCGAGATACTTTTCCAGCATGGCGTTCGGGTTTCCGGGAATGTAGGAAAACCGGAAGCTGCCGGAGGTGATGTACTGCCTGTCCGCCGCCTCCGCGACGATGCCGGCCGGTTCTTCCGGTGCGGCGGGGAATCCGGCCGCCGAAATGCCGAGCACGGCGGCTGCCAGAACGGTGAAGAGTTTGCCTTGTTTCATGTGAAATCCTCCTTAGAAAAAGTAGTGAATTATGTACCGGCCGCACGGATGCGGCTGGGAACCGTGGGAAGAAGTTTCTGCGATATCTTTTGTTATTTGTTTGTCAGGCAACTTCATTATAGTTCCGGAAGTTGATCTTGTCAAGGGAAATTTTGCTTTTTGTGCATAATATGCAATTCTCTTTCGCGCTTTTATGGGATTTGCCGAAAAACAAGGCGTCGTGCGGCGCAAAGAGTCTGCTGAAGACCCGCGGCACAAGATCCGGACCTGTTTTGTCTGCACAGGCTCTACATCTAGTATAAAACGCACAATACGCCGGAAACGCTGCCGGAAACTGACGCAGAATCTGTAGAAAAATGAGACGATCGAATACAAACCGGATACAATCCGTTACACAAAAGTTACAAAAGCCCTTGACATCGCACTTGAATTATGCTATACTGAACAAGGAACAACCTTGGTTTTGCCGCGGCAGAAGCTCCGGCAGAACAGCAATGATACAGAGAGTTGATATTATACAGATCAAACATTGCGCCAAAGAAAGAGACCCGCATAATTCGGATTGGGAAACAAACAGTATGTTCCAGCAGATCAAGACACACCGAATCTGAGGAAAGCGAAGGTATCCCAACCATGCACAAAACGACGAGAAAGCTCGCTGCAGTGCTGATTTCAGGCGCCTGTATGCTGACAGCCGCACTGCCTGCCTTTTCCTGCGGATGCGCGGCTGCCGAATCTCCCGCCGCGGAAGCAGCCGATGCCGAGTGCCGGGATGTCAGTTTTACGGCGTCCGGAAAGCTGGCTGCCCTGATCGAAGAAATCGAAGGCGGCGCCTGCAACCTCTATCTCAGCAAGACCAAAGACCCCGCCGGACCGCTCAGCATCGGCGAACGGCTGAATAAGAAAACGGCCTACTACGCCTTTACCGGCAGCGACGATTATACCAGCGGAAAACAGTGCTATATCTACGCGCAGGGCGTCTACGGCAAGCTGTTTGACGAGCTGCCCCTGCACGGCCCCGACCCCGCTGCGCCCTATGCACACAGCGAACAGGTCGCCGGTATGTCAAAAATCATTTCGCCGGAATTCCTCACCGCGCACCGCGTCATGCCGGGTGCGTATCTCCGCACGACGGTCAATGCCGACGGCAGCTATAACGGCAGCTCCGGCCACTCGATGATTCTGCTCGGATATAACCGCGAATTCGTCCGCGTGCTGGAGGCGAATTCCGACGGCTACGGCCTAATCCGCGATCAGGAGCTGACCTATGAGCAGTTCCGGCGCATATATTTTGATCTGAAGGGTCGGTTTATCGGCCAGATCATCCAGCCGACCGCGGCGTATTACCGCGAACGGTTCGGGCTGTCGTTTGAGGATTTCCCTGTCGATGAACCGGACGCGCCGCTTCTGACCGTCGGCATCGGCCTCTATTACGGTGAGGACGATGAAAACGAGCCGGAGGAGGCAACCGCGCCGCCTGCGGATGCCGTTTGGGCGGAAACGACGGTTACGACCGCCGCGGCGTCTGCCGACAGCACCGCCGGCGAGCCGTCTCTGACTGTCCCGCTGCTTTTCGCGTCATCCGGCAGCACGGCGACGGAAATTGAAACGACGGAAACCGTCCGGCAGAGCGCTGCCACGACGGTCAGCACGACCATGACAACCGTCACGGAAACGACCGCGGCGCCGGTTTACACGCTGCCCGATCTGGAGCTGCACCATTTCATGGATGCGGTGTCCGTTTCCGTACCGGAAGGCACTGTCCGCACATGGACAAGCAGCGATCCGGAGATTGCCGCCGTCGATGAAACCGGAACCGTCACACCGGGCGCCGTCTCCGGCACGGCTGTCATCACCGCAGAGACCGGAAATGCCGTCTGGCAGGTGCGCGTGACCTCTGATGCCGTCGCGCCGGACAGGCTCGGCGATTTTGACGGCGACGGCCGCATTGATGCCTATGATGCCCAGCTCGCGCTGACGCAGTTTACGCTCTCGATGATCGGCTTTGAGAGCGACTACGATGCGGAAACCCTGCACCGCGCCGACGCGGACGGTGACGGGCTTGTCACCGCGCTGGACGCCAGCCTGATTCTCCGGTTTTTCACGGAGACAACCATTATGGACTTCTGGCCGGATGCCGAAAGCGGCTGGCGCGCACAGCTGGCACCGTAACCGCTGTCCCGAAATAAAAGAATCGTCTGCGGCAGGTTTTCTCCGCAGACGATTTGGTTTGTCCGCATGACCGGACAGATACAGAAAGAAGGAATCCACTCCCGCATGAATCCGCAGACCGTTTTACAGGACTATTTCGGATACAGCCGGTTCCGCGAGGGACAGGAGGCGCTGATCCGGCAGATTCTGTCCGGCGGCGATGTCCTCGGCATCATGCCGACCGGCGCCGGAAAATCCATTTGCTATCAGGTGCCCGCCATGCTGCTGACCGGCATCACCGTGGTCATTTCCCCGCTGATCTCTCTGATGGAGGATCAGGTTTCCGCTTTGCAGGAGGCGGGCGTTCCCGCTGCCTGCCTGCACAGCAATCTGGATCAGCAGGCGTATTTTTCGACGCTGGACAGGGTGCGCGCCGGTGAGATCCGGCTGCTCTATGCCGCCCCGGAGCGGCTGCTGACCGACTCGTTTCTTGCGCTGACGGAATCGGTGGCGATCGGCATGGTCGCCGTCGATGAAGCGCACTGTCTCTCACAGTGGGGACAGGATTTCCGGCCGGGCTATCTGACAATCGCAGAATTTCTGGAGCGGCTGCCGCGGCGTCCGGTTGTGGCGGCCTTTACGGCGACGGCGACGGCGGATGTCCGCGATGATATCAAGCGTCTGCTGGGGCTCCGTGACCCGCTGGAGCTGGTTACGGGCTTTGACCGGAAGAATCTGCGCTGGATCGTCGAGCATCCGAAAAAGCGCTATGATGCGCTGGTTTCGCATCTCCGGCACATGAAGGGGAAAAGCGGAATCGTCTACTGCATTTCCCGCAGAGCGACGGACGAGGTCTGCGCAAAGCTCACCGCGGACGGCTTCTCCGCGGCGCGCTATCACGCCGGACTGACACCCGCCGAGCGTGCGCAGAATCAGGACGCCTTTCTGCGCGACAGCGTGCAGATTATGGTTGCGACCAACGCGTTCGGCATGGGCATTGACAAGTCAAATGTCAGCTTTGTCATTCATTATAATATGCCGAAGAGCATGGAGGCGTATTATCAGGAGGCGGGCAGAGCCGGCAGAGACGGCTCCCCCGCGGAGTGCGTGCTGCTGTATTCGCCGCAGGATATCCGCACCAATCAGTTTCTGATCGAGAGCGACAGCGGCAATGACCGCCTGACCGAGCAGCAGCGCAGCGCGCTGAAGCAGAAGGACTACGAGCGGCTCTCGCAGATGGTGCGGTACTGCTCGCTGACCGACTGTCTGCGGCATGAGATTCTGCGGTATTTCGGAGAGAATTCCCCGACGCACTGCGGAAATTGCAGCAGCTGTCTGGCCGATGCCGATGTCGTGGACGCGACGGTCGCCTCGCAGAAGATTCTCTCCTGTGTCTACCGCATCGCGCAGCGCGGGCTGAACTGCGGCACGCGGCTGCTCTGCGATGTTCTGCGCGGTCGGGAATCCAGGCAGATTGCCGCGCTGAATCTCAGCACGGTCTCGACCTACGGGCTGCTCGGCGATCTGCCGCAGAAGCAGCTTGAGCAGATGGTCGGCATTCTGAT
Organism: Oscillospiraceae bacterium; assembly: GCA_017414145.1. Next base: position 8,858 of record JAFPQL010000079.1, read on the forward strand.
TTCGAGAGGGTATCTCTTAGTCAACACGGCGGAATACTCCAGCCTTTCGCTGACCGCAAAGGCGAATCCCGTTCTGCGCGGCACCGAGCAGGTCATGATGTCGCTGCCGCGCCGGACGCTCACCGAGGCCGCCCGTGAGCGGAAACTCGCCGAGATGCCGGAATTTGCGGTGGATGAAGACCTCTTTCAGCGCCTGCGCAGACTGCGGGAGCGCTTTGCCGCAAAGGAATATAAGCCCGCCTATGTCATCTTTTCCGATGCGACGCTGCGGGCGCTCTGTACGCACCGTCCGCGCAATCCGGAGGAGATGCTCGCGGTTCCCGGCGTCGGAAAATACAAGCTCGAAAAGTACGGCGACGCGTTTCTGCGCGCCATCGCGGAGTATGTGCAGGAGACTGCGCCCGCCCGTTCCTGAGCGCGGGTCGGTTTCCGCCTGCGAAATGCAAAAACGCTTGCTTTTTCCGGGCGATTGTGGTATACTGATTACAGCACCGGCAGCCTGCCGGCGGCGATTTCCGTGAAAGGAGAATCCATATGTTCTTACATCAGTTGAACCCCATTGAGGCAGAGGCGTTTCTGACACTCGCGTCGGAGATGATTGAGGATGACGGCGTCATCACGCCGGAGGAGGACGCCCTGCTGAGTGAATACAAGACAGCGCTCGGCCAGCCCGCCTTTACCTATGATGCGGCGGCAACTGCGGCTGCGCGGGACACGCTCGCACAGCTCAACGAATCGGGCAAGCGCAAGGTCTATATGGAGCTGTTCAGCTTTGCGATCTGCGACGGCTTTGAGGATATCACCGAACGCCGGACGCTGAATTCGCTGCGTGAGGCGCTGCAGCTTGACGCGCATATCTGCCGGATGCTGGAATCCTGCGTCCGCGATCTGTACGGCGTTTACGCTTCGATTGAGCGTGCGCTGGAAGCAGAGCCGTCTCCGGTCGTCGTGGACTTTGACGCCTGATGCGGACAACCGAACAAACAGACAAACAGCCCCGAGGCGATGCTGCACCGCTTCGGGGCTGTGCGTTTTTTCAGGGCTTTGCGGCAAGCTCCAGATCCATCGTGTCCGATATGGTGAGCGTGCCGCCGTGGGCGCGGATTGCCTGTCTGATCTGCGCAAAAAAGGCCTCCCGCACCGGCGCGTCCATTGCGATATGGTCGGAATAGGTGCCGAGCAGCGCGCAGTATTCCTCTGCGGAGAAGGTTCTGGTGCGGTGAAAGAGCGCGTACCGGATCCCGCAGAAGCCGTATTTTGCGGCGAGATTTGCAATGTCTGCCGCCTGTGCTTCGGTGAATTCCGCAGGCGACCTGTGCGGCCTGTGATAATACGGGGCGTAGTATTCGGCATAGAGCCGGTCCAGTGCGCGGGCAAGCGCCGGATTGTCCCGTCCGGGATACGGGTGATTTGCAAAGCGCGCAAAGATGCCGCCGTGCCGGAGCATGGCAAAGACCTTTTCATAGCCGGCCTGTTCGGGAATCCAGTGAAATGCCGTTGCGGAATAGACCAGATCAAAGGTGTCATCCGGAAACGGCAGATGCTCAAACCGGCCGGTCACGACGGAAAACTGCGGATATCCGGCGAACTTCCGCCGACAGATTTCAGACAGCGCCGCCCCCTGCTCCACGGCCAGCACACTGCATCCGGTCTGCAGGAACGGCAGCGTTGCCTGTCCGCTCCCGATGCCGATTTCAACGGCGAGGGAACCGGTGCCGGGTGCCGCCGCATCGAAAATCATGCGGAAAAGCGCCGCGTCATACCCCGGCCGGTAGCGGTCGTAGTCCGCGGCGGCTGTATCAAATGTCCATGCAAGTCCCGGTAAGACAGGCATCGCCGTGCCCTCACTGTCCGCCGCCGGTGCGGCGCATGACTGCGGTATAGATCTTCTCGTCGATCTCCATGAGGCAGCGTTTTCCGTCCTCGAACTTCACGGCGAGCGTGTAGATGCCTTTTTTCTGCGCGGCGGGCGAAGCGTGCAGCCGCAGATTCCGCAGCATTCCGGGGTCGAGGGCGCCGGTCAGCAGCAGGGAATTGCCCGACCGGATCAGCTCCTCTGTCATCAGCTCGCAGCGGGAGACCGTCTCCGCCGTCAAAAAGACATCGTCGATTTTCTTCATGGTCCCCGAAATGTACGCCAGAGCCGCGGACATCCGGAAGACGCGGCAGCCGGCATAATCGCCGGCGATGACCATATTTCTTGCAGATGCCATTGCCGTAAACCTTCCTTTCTCTCAGGGTGCGATACAGTCTGTTCTGCTGTTATCATATCATGTTTTTATGTGATTTGTCAAGCATCTGCTGATGATTTCATTCTGCCGCATCGTCTGTCAGCACATCTTTGCTTTCATACGGATAACTGCAAAGCACGCTGTCCAGATATTTGATTCCGCAAAAGTATTTGCAGATCGAAGTGCTTTTTACCGCACATTTATGCTCCCTTGTCTGTTCCGCTTCATTCCACGGACAGCCGGCCTGATTCCAGCCCACATTTTCGCTTACCAGATCAATATCCATATTCGCGCCGCTGAGCGCATTGATTGCATCGTGTTTCATTTTTTGCCTCCGCACCGCATTTTGTTTTGCCGCAGACGGCTCAGTCCGTCTCCCCGCCGCCGTCGGGCTCCGGCAGGAGCGTCAGCTTCAGCTGCTGTACGCGCTGCTCCTGCATCTGCGTGACGGTCATCGTGAACCAGTCGCCGGACACTGTTTCCCCGACGGCGGGGATATGTCCCGCCAGCTCAGTCAGCCAGCCGCCGACCGAGGTGCATTCCGTTTCAATGCGGCTCTCCGGCAGCTCCAGCGCGTCGCAGAGATCCGCGATGCTGTATTCGCCGGACACCGTCCATGTGTCCGCGCTGTCCTTCGTCAGCATCGGGACGATTTCGTCCGCCTCGTCGTAGATTTCGCCGACCAGCTCCTCGATGATGTCCTCCAGCGTGACGATGCCCTTGGTGCCGCCGTGCTGATCCATGACGACTGCGATATGCGATTTGGAACGCTGCATCTGCTTCATCGCCTCACTGATGCGGGCGAATTCCGGCAGACGGAGAATCTGCTTCAGAATCGGCTGAATGGAGTCGCCGCCGTGCTCCAGCAGCGAGAAGAAGTCCTTTTCCGTGATGAACCCGATGATGTCATCGACAGTGCCGTCATAGACCGGCAGCCGCGAATAGCGCTCGGACAGAAAGAGCTGCTTGACCGCCGCAATGCTCTCGTGCTGCTCAATGGCTGTGACATTGACGCGGGGCACCAGCACCTCCGTCACGGAGATTTCGTCAAATTCCAGCGCGGAGCGCACCAGATCGCTCTCCTGCTCCTCCAGCACGCCTTCCTCCTCGATCTGCTCGACGATGACCTTCAGCTCATCCTCCGTGACAGAGGGCTCCTCCTCCTCTTTGACGCTGACGAGCTTTGCCAGCTTCTGAAAGAGGAAAATCAGCGGGGTCAGCAGCCAGATCAGGCAGGAAAGCGGCGCGGCAAACAGGCGCGTCAGGCGTTCGGCATGGGCCTTTGCATAGGATTTCGGCAGGATCTCGCCGAAGATCAGAACCAGCACGGTCATCGCCAGCGAGGAGATGCCGACGCCGCCTGTGCCGAACAGTTTGGTGAAGAAGATTGTGCCGAGGGACGCGGAGATGATGTTGACCAGATTGTTTCCGATTAAAATGGCGGTCAGCGCCCGGTCGAAGGACTCTGCAAGCGCGAGCGCCCGGCCGGCAGCTTTGTCGCCCTGCTGTGCCGCGTGCTTCAGCCGGATTTTATTGACCGACGAAAAGGCTGTCTCGCAGGCGGAAAACAGCGCCGAGCAGCAGAGCAGCAGCAAAATGGCTATGAGATAGGCGTATGGCATGGGGCATCCTTTCTGACGGCGCGCATTCAGACGCCGTCATGAAGCATAGCAAATGTGAGGAAAAGACTCGGCAGCGCCACAAGGACGGTGTTCCGGATCATTTTCCGGCGGAGTCTGCGCCATTGCTTTTCGTTCAGATCCTGCTCCTTCGGGATGCTGAGCAGGCTGAGAATCACGGCGGCAGACAGGTAGATGAAATAGCAGTTGACCGTGAACAGATAGGCAGCGCCGAACAGCATCCGCCACTGTCCGTGCGCGATGGAATAGCCGCAGGTGCAGAGCGGGGGCATCAGCGCCGTTGCAATCGCAACACCGGGGATGACATTGTTCGCCTTGTCGTGGCGCGTGTTGCCGATGATGCCGGCAAATCCGCCGGCGATTGCCACGATCACATCAAAGACCGTCGGACGGGTGCGCGCCAGCAGCTCTGCGGAGGGCGCATTGACCGGAGACAGCGCAAAGTACACAACCGAGACGGTCAGGCTGACCAGAATCTGAAACACAAACCCGACGGCACTGCGCTCAAACTGCGCCTTGTTCGCGGAGACGGTGCCGTAGGCGAGCGCCAGCAGGCTGCCCATCAGCGGGGAAATCAGCATGGCACCGATGATGACGGCGGTCGAGCCGGTGTTCAGTCCGACGCTCGCAATCACAATGGCGCAGATCAGCACGCAGAGGTTTGTGCCGGTGACCTGTCCGCCGGAGAGGATCCGTGCATGGATGACCTCATGGGTTGCAGAGTCCTCGTGCAGAGAAAAATACCGTTTCAGAAGCTGTCCCAGTTCGTGCATACCGTCCCTCCGTGATGTTTTGGAATACTTCCTAAAATTATATCATATCCCGCGGAAGATGTCAACCGCAAAACGCCCCTGCGCAACGGTTTTTTGCCCGTTTGCCTTGACTTTTTTCCTGTAGAATGGTATACTGAAAGAGCCGGACGGCTGTTCGGGTCCGGTCCGGTGAAATATAAATGATAAAGAGGGAATGGTTACCATGAAAGCGATCCGAAGATTCGGGACGGCACTTGCCGTGTTCGTCCTGCTTTTGGGCGGCGGCTGTGCGAAGGATGCTTCGTCCGGCGGCATACAGAAGCCCGGAATTCCGGAGTTCACGATTCCGGAAAATGTGCTCGGTGCGCCGAGCGCAATGGTTCCCGCAGAGGTCAGCGTCGATTCCTATCCGGTTCCGGCGGGCGAGGGCGTGGAATTCGTCAAAAACCTAAAGCTCGGCTGGAATCTCGGCAACACCTTTGACGCATACGATGTCGGCGGGCTGAGCGATGAAATGAAATATGAGTCGGCATGGTGCGGCGCCGTGACGAAGATCGAAAACATCGCCGCAATCAAGGCGGCGGGCTTTCAGACCGTCCGCATTCCGGTGTCATGGCACAATCATGTGGACGCGGACAACCGGATTTCAGAGCAGTGGATGGCGCGTGTCAGAGAGGTCGTGGACTGGTGCCGCGCCTGTGACCTGTATGTCATTGTCAACACGCATCACGATGTCGGCAGCAAGGGATATTTCCCCGACACGGAGAATCTGGAGCGCTCCAAACAGTATCTCGGTGCGGTCTGGCAGCAGATGGCGGAGGCTTTCCGCGATTACGACGAGCATCTGATTCTCGAATCGCTCAACGAGCCGCGTCTGGCCGGCTCCAGATATGAATGGTGGCTGGACAGGAACAGTCCGGAGTGTCAGGACGCGGTGCGCTGCATCAATGAGCTGAATCAGCTCTTTGTGGACACCGTGCGGGCATCCGGCGGCAGCAACGCGACGCGGTATCTGCTCTGTCCCGGCTACGCGGCCTCGGCGGACGGCGCACTGAACGAGCATTTCACCGTGCCGCAGGACGCGGCATCGCGTGTGATTGTCTCGGTTCACGCGTATACGCCCTATGATTTTGCGCTGAATGCCGCGGGGACGAAGGATTTTTCGCTGGAGAACAATTCGGATACGGGACAGATCACCTCGTTCATGGACGAGCTGTATGCGCGCTTCGTGATGAACGGCACGCCGGTTCTGATCGGGGAATTCGGTGCGCGGAACAAGGACAATCTTGAGGCGCGGGTGCAGTTTTCGGCGTATTATGTTGCGGCGGCACGCGCAAGAGGCATGAGCTGCTGCTGGTGGGACAATAACGCCTTCCTCGGCACCGGCGAGAACTTCGGACTGCTCGCACGCGGCGATTCGATCTTCATGTATCCGGAGATCGTGCAGGCGCTGGTCAAATACTGCGGCTGACCGTCCGCAGAACGATACAGAAAGAATGCCCCGGAGCGGCACTGCGAACCGCTTCGGGGCATTCCGTGTCCGGGCTGCGAAACGGCCGGTACGCCCCTGCGCAGATTCGGTCTTTCGTCTGCCAATCAAAAGGCCATCGTACTTCCGGCTGTCTGTCAGAAGTACGATGGCTGATTTGTTTTGTATCAGGACGCGCCGCCCAGCTTTTCCTTCAGAATGGCGGTTGCCTCCTGCGGGTTCGCGGCGCCCTTCATCCGCTTCATGATCTGTCCCATCAGTGCGCCGATTGCCGCCTGCTTGCCCGACTGATAGTCTGCAACGGCCTTCGGGTTCGCCGCAATGACTTCATCGGCCACCTGATTGAGCAGACCGGTATCCTGCACCTGTTCGAGTCCCAGCTCCTGTACCAGAACGGGAAGCTCCTTGCCGGTTTCACGGTATGCCGCCAGCAGCTTTGCGGGCGCGGAACGGTTGATTTTGCCCGCTTCGACCAGTCCGGCAAGCGCAGACCAGACTTCCGCGGGGATCTCCGCCGCATCTGCCTCCGCCAGCATGAGATTCGCAAGGAGCTTGGGCTGCTTGACGCCGGTGACCGCCGCGGAATACAGATTTGCCAGCGCCGGCTCCTCGCAGAGCGATTTTGCCGTCGATTCGGGCAGCTTCAGCTCGCCGGTGTAGTGCGCCAGCCGCTCCTCCGGCAGATCGGGAATCGTGGCGCGCAGGCGGGCATGATCCTCGTCGGTCAGAATGATCGGCACCAGATCGGGGTCGGGGAAGTAGCGGTAGTCGTTCGCGTTTTCCTTGACGCGCATCGAATAGGTCTTGTCCTTTTCGGGGTCATAGCGGCGGGTCTCCTGCACGAGCGTATGGCCGGCCTCAGTTTCGTCGATCTGACGCGCCTTTTCCGCATTGATTGCGGCGACGACGCTCTTTAAGCTGTTGAGATTCTTGATCTCGGTGCGCGTGTAGAGCTTCGTGTCGCCGACCGGACGCACAGACAGATTGACATCGCAGCGCATCGAACCGAGCTCCATCTGGCACTCGGAGACGCCGACCCAGCGAATCAGCTCGCGCAGCCGCTCCAGATACGCCTTTGCCTGTGCCGCCGTGCGGATATCCGGCTCGGAGACAATCTCGATGAGCGGGACGCCGCAGCGGTTGCAGTCCGCGCCGGAGCCGGTCTCGGTGTGGACGAGCTTTCCGGCATCCTCCTCGATGTGAATGCGCGTGATGCCGATGCGGGATTTCTCGCCGTTGACATCAATGTCGATATGGCCGTGCTCGCAGAGCGGGTGATCGAGCTGGGAAATCTGATATGCCTTGGGCAGGTCGGGGTAGAAGTAGTTTTTTCTGTCCATTTTCGAGAAATGGGCGATTTCGCAGTTCAGCATCATGCCGGCGCGCACTGCGAAGTTGACGACCTCCCTGTTCAGCACGGGCAGCGTGCCGGGCATTCCCATGCAGACCGGACAGCAGCGCGTATTCGGGGCGCCGCCGTGGTCGGCGGGGCAGTCGCAGAAGATTTTGGTTCTGGTACGCAGCTCGATGTGTACCTCTAATCCGATGACGGATTCATATTTTGCCATATCGTTCTCCTTTTTCACACTGCGCAGATGCAGCGTGGATTATGATGATTGGTCAGCGGGACTCTCCGGAGCGATGCGCTTGATCGGCAGCACTTCGCCGGTTCCCTTTGTGTCGAAAAGCATTTGATCGCTGCCGGAATCCTCCGGCGCAAAGCAGACGAAAGTGCCGTCCGGCGCCTCGATGTAAACCCTGCTGCATTCCGGACACTGAAACAAAAACCGTTCCTGCACACAGGCACCTTTGCCGGAAAGATTGTGCCGCAGGGTCATACAGAGTGCTGCGCGGTCGGGGTCGGGCGATTCGATCAGGCTGTCCGCCATATCCGGCAGCGGAAACCAGTCCTTGTCAGAAATCAGATGTGCTTTCCGGTAAATAGCGTCGCTGTTGTCGTGAAAGACAAACCCGCATTTGCAGAGCAGGGACGACAAACCATTTCACTCCCCTTTGATATGCCGCAGAGTGTCGGATCATTGTCCGTTATTTGCGATTTACCTTCCGGTACGCCCAGATATTGGCGATGCCCGCCGTCAGCGTCAGTGCCCCGATGACAAACCACATCGGCTTTGGAAATTTTTCGTCGAGGATTGCGGCAATCAGAATGCCGATGCCGGCCAGAATGCCGCAGACTGCGCCGAACAGTGCAAATTTTTTCATATTGAATGACCTCTTTTCTGAGTCGGATTCATATATTCAGGATGTACCTGCATTTTGGGTAAGCAGAGCAGCCCATAAACTGCTTTCCCGCCCGTGTGCCCTGTCTGGCCGTACGCAGCACCAGCGGCGCACCGCATCGCGGACAGCACGGCATTTGCTCCGCGGGCGCCGAATTCGGAGCCGGCGGTGCCGGTTCCTGCGGCACATCCGGCTGCTTGGGCTGTTCCGCTTCGTCGGACAGCATATGCTGTATGCGTTCGATATGCGCCAGTTTTAGCGCCGCATCTGCATTTTGCAGAACAGAAAGCGTATCGTAAACAGCCTGTATCTGCGTTTCGTCCAGCACATCCGGTGCGTTTTTCCAGCGGTGCCGGATTTCGTCAAACAGTTCATCCCGCTGGATAACCGCACAGTCTGTTCCGGCATACTGCAGCTTTTTCAGCGAACATCGCTCTGAAAACACGATCATCGAAAAGCACGGCAATTCTTCATTCTGCAAAAACGCTTTCAGCCATTTGATATGGCTGCGGTTCTGCCAGATCGGATTGTAAAAACGGTGCTTCGACCTGTCCGGCAGCGACTGCGTCCAGTACCGGTCGCTTTCGCGCCCGAAAATCCAGCCGGAAAAGTTTTTGCTTTCGATGACGAACAATCCCTTTTGTGTAATGTAAATCAGGTCTATTTCCGTGGTTTCGCCGATTTCGGCAGGAATGTATACATTTCGCAGCATCAGTCCCCTGCGTCCGAACAGCTTTGATATCTTCAGAACACGAGCTGTCAGGTCTTCGCCGTACTGACCGATCAGATCGCTGTCGTCATCCTCCAGAATCTTCAGCCGGAACCATTGCACAAAGTCCATATCCGACCTCTTTTGTCAAAAAATGGGATTCCAAACGGACACTGTCTCTTTGGCGGGTCTGGGCGGAGCCCATGACAGATCATCGCGCAGCGATACCGCGCTCATACGCCGCGGCGGCCTGATAAATCTTCGCCTCGGAGAAGGCGGGGCCGATGAGCTGGAAGCCGACCGGCAGCTCTGCCCCGTCGGACGCGACCTTGCCGCAGGGGACGGAAATCGCGGGCAGACCGCCCAGATTCACCGGCACCGTGCAGATGTCGCCGAGCGCCATTTCCATCGGGTCCGCGGACTTCTCGCCGATCTTATAGGCCGGTGTCGGCGCGACCGGCGTCAGCAGCAGATCGTATTTGCCGAACAGCTCTTTGAATGCGCGGATCAGCAGCGTTCTCGCCTGCTGCGCTTTCTTATAGTACGCATCGTAATAGCCGGCAGACAGCACATAGTTGCCGAGCAGGATTCTGCGGCGCACCTCTTTGCCGAAGCCCTGTGTCCGCGTCTTGCGGTAGAGGCTTTCAAGGTCCTCGATGCCCTCGGCGCGGAAGCCGTAACGGATGCCGTCAAATCTTGCGAGATTGGACGACGCCTCCGCACAGCACAGCACATAGTAGGCGGGCAGTGCGTAGCGGACGGCAGGCAGCGAGCATTCCTCGATGACAGCGCCTGCCTGTTCCAGCTTTGCGGCGGCGTCCTTTACCAGTGCTGCCACATTTTCATTGATGCCCTCGCCGAAGTATTCCTGCGGCAGACCGATCTTCATGCCGGTGAGGTCCTTGCCGATCAGTGCGGAATACGCCGTGTCAAATTCCGGCAGAGAGGTCGAGTCGCGGCGGTCGTGGCAGGAGATTGCCTCCAGCACCGCGGCATTGTCCGCGACGGTTTTGGTCAGCGGGCCGATCTGGTCAAAGCTCGACGCATAGGCGACCAGCCCGTAACGCGAGACGGTGCCATAGGTCGGCTTCATGCCTACCACGCCGCAGAAGGACGCCGGCTGACGGATGGAGCCGCCGGTATCCGAGCCGATTGCAAAGGCGCATTCATTCGCCGCAACGGCTGCCGCAGAGCCGCCCGACGAGCCGCCCGGCACATAGTCGGGGGCTGCGGGATTCCGCGTTAATTGCAGCGCGGAATTCTCCGACGAGGAGCCCATGGCATATTCGTCCATATTTGTTTTGCCGAGCATGACCGCGCCGGCAGCTTTCAGCCGCTCCGTGACGCAGGCGTCATAGACCGGCAGCCAGTGTTCGAGCATTTTCGAGGCACAGGTCGTGCGCACGCCCTTCGTGCAGATATTGTCTTTCATTGCAAAGGGGATGCCGGTCAGGGCGCCGGCCGTGCCGTCCGCGAGCATTTTGTCGGCGGCATCCGCCTGACGGTACGCCTCTTCCTCGGAGACGGTCAGGTAGGCGCCGATTTCGCCGTCTGTTGCGGCAATCGTGTTCAGCGCGTCCGCAGCAAGCTCTCTTGCCGAGACTTCGCGCTTTCTGAGCAGAGCGGCGAGCTCCGCGATATTCATGCTGCTGTATTTCATATCTGCGCTCCTTTCAGCCGATGACCCGCGGCAGGGTAATCAGACCGTCCTCGGACTCGGTGCCGGAGAGCAGTGTCTCGCGGTCGAGGCGTTCTGCGGCGGGGATATCCTCGCGCAGGACATTTTCGAGCGGTGCGATGTGCGCGGTCGGCTCCACGCCCTCGGTATCGAGTGCGGAGAGCTGCTGGAAAAAGGTCAGCATTTCGGCGATGCTTTCGGAGAGCGCCTCTGTTTCATTTTCGGGAATGTCCAGTCTGGAAAGCCATGCGAGCGTATCCAGTGTTTTTTGATCGAGCTGCATAACGGTACTCCTTTGCTGCGGTTTCTGCGGACTGCGTCCGCCCATACAGGTACAGTATAGCATATTTTACCGGAAATTGCAAGATGATTGCGCGGCATCAGACAAAAAACGCCCGCACGGCAAAGCACCATGCGGGCGGGGAACAGATTACAGCAAGTGCAAACGGACATCCGTCAACCTTAAATAATCAAATCGCCGCAGTGAACGCAGTATTTGGAATCTGCGGATGTCGGCTTTCCGCACTTTGGACAATTCACCATTTTAGCGGCAGCACCCGAAGAGATAACTGCGCTGCTGCTTTCCAGCGACTGGCTGATTGGTGTACCGGAACCGTTTTTTTGCATAGATTCCTTTATTTCATAGACATTTTCGCAAAGTTCGCCGAACGCATACAGTCCAAGCGTCACCAGCCAGCCGCCGACGAATGCAATCAGCAGAATCATCATAAAGGTTCCATACGAGTTCCTTTTTGAGGATTCTGTCACAGCGGATGCGAAGATCAGTGCTGCAAGCAGTCCCACCCAAAATGAGACAATTGCCAGAATTTTGATTTTTTTGCCTGCGTTTTGAAACATCTCTGATTCCTCCTTGTACTATTGTATGATTGTTGATTCCGAATCGAACTCGTTGTCAGAATGCCATGACTGACACCTCCTGCTTTTCATTCTAGTACTTATCGGTACTATAATTATCATGATAACACAAAAATGTGGTAAAGTCAATAGTATCGGATAGTACTAACAAAAATTTGGCATAATCGCCAAAGACGGAGGTGTGAATTTGTGTACTTTCAAAGGCTGCGCGATTTGCGTGAAGACAGAGACATGAACCAGACCCAGATTGCCGAGCTGCTGCACACAAGCCAGACGGTCTATTCCCGCTATGAGCGCGGCTATCAGACAATCCCTGTGGAACATCTGCTCACCCTCGCTGATTTCTACGGCGTTTCCACAGACTATATGCTCGGCAGAACCAACAATCCACGCATCGCCGAAAAATAAGTAGCGTCTGACCGAACCGGCTGAGACGCTGCTTTTTTGATGCGCGGATTTATGCTGTCAGCGGTGAGCCACCGCCGGCATTTTCAAAAGTTCTCCGGCAGAAAAGCCGTATCCGGCAGAATCCTTTTCTCAGCTTGCTTTTTACGGCGCAATATGCTATAATGAATGCAAAGCGTTCATATTATATGATCTGAATGCCCCCTGCAGATCCGCAGGTCAGAGATCTGCTTGCTGCAATCGGGCAATGACAGCATACCGCTTTGCGAAAATGCTGTCATCCGTTCAGAAGCAAATTCAGCGGAGGGAGGCGGCGGCGATGCAGCCTGCTGCGGCGATGATTCCGGCGCAGGCGGTTGACCTGCGCTGGCTGCTGACCGGTCTGGCGCTGGCGCTGCTGCTCGGTGTTGTCTGCCGTGCGGCGGGGCGGCTGCTCTCCCTGATCGGGGAGCGGCTGGTCTTTTCGGCGGAATGTACGGCGGCGGAGCCTGCGGAGGGCGGCATTGTGCTGTCCGTGCGCTTTTCTGACCGTGCGGGACTTTCTCACCGTGCGGCGCTGCTGACCGATACGCCTGCGGCACCCGGCGACCGCGTGAAAATCGCCGTGGACTGCCGGGCATTCCGCATGGGCAGCTATCCGCAGACGCCGCCCGAAGCCGCCGGCAGCCGCGATGTGCTGCTGCTCTCTGCCTACCGGGCGGAGCGCCGGAAACGCGCCCTGCTTCTGCTCATGAAGGAGCTGCTGCTCTGCGGTGCGGCATTTGCGCTCTTTCTGCTCGCAAAACACCGTTTCTTCTCGTAACCGTATGCTCAGGAAGGAGCCTGAATCGTATGAAACAGAAAAAAAACAGCGGCGCTGTGCAGAAACAGCCCGCGGGGAGACTGCCCGTAATTGCAACTGTGACGGCCAATCCCGCCGTGGACTACACGGTCACGGTCACGGAACCGATCGGAATCAACGCCGTCAACCGCACGGACGATGAGCTGATTACCGCGGGCGGCAAGGGCATCAATGTTTCGCTGGTGCTCCAGCAGCTCGGCATTCCGACAACCGTCTACGGCTTTCTGGCCGGTGCAACCGGCTCGATGATTGCCGAACGGCTCCAGCGGACACAGATTCCGACCGACTGGATCCGCGTGCCCGATCAGATGACGCGCATCAACCTGAAAATCAAGCAGGACGGCGGCGTCACGGAGCTGAACGGCAAGGGCGTTTCCGTCTCGCAGGCGGAGTCCGCGGAGATGCTCGAAAAGCTCCGCCGTTACGGCGAAAACGACTATATTGTACTCGCGGGCGCCGTTCCCGCATCCGCTTCGCCGGACTACTACGCCGGCATCATGGATGCGCTGTCGGAATCCGGCGTGCGCTTTGCCGTTGATACGACCGGCGAGCCGCTGCGGTTTGCGATTGAAAAAAAGCCCTTTGTCATCAAGCCGAATCTGCCGGAGCTCTGCGGCCTTTTTGATGTCAGCATTGACACATGGTGGGACGCGCTGCCGTACGGCAAGCAGCTCATTGACATGGGCGCGCAGAATGTTCTGCTGTCGCTCGGCGCGGAGGGCGCGCTGCTCTTTACGGCGGAACACCGTGTCTGGCATCTGTCCGCGCCGCACGGCACCGTGAAGAACGCGGTCGGCTCCGGCGACGCGATGCTCGGCGGCTTCCTCGCCGCGTGCGCGTCCGGACAGCCGCTGACCGAGGCACTGCGCATGGGCATTGCGGCGGGCTCCGCGACGGCATTCAGCGAGTGGATTGCGCACCGCTCCCAGATTGATGCGCTGCGCGCACAGCTCCCGCAGCCGACCGAGCTGCTCTGACCGGAAGGAGCCTGCCGTGCGCATTCGTGTGATACTGGTTCTGCTGGTTTTTGCGGTGATGCTGCTGCTGACCTTATGGGCTGTGCTGCGGTGTATCCGTCTGCGCAGACTGTTCCGCACGGCCGATGCCGCTGCAGAGGGTACGGTCACGAGGGTGCGGACGGCAAGAATCGCCCGCACATTGTATCGTTATACGGTTTTTGTCCGGTATGAGGCGGACGGAAACACCTTTGAGACGAAATATCAGCCGCCTGCCGAGGAATCGCCGGAATGTCCGCTGCGGGAGGGAAGTGCCGCGGCGGTCCGGTACCGGACTGGGCATCCGGAAACCGGCTTTGTGCAGGGCGGCGGGCAGACTCCCGCTGATTTTGCGGTGATTACCGCGTTGTGCTTTGCAATGCTGCTGTTTTTCATGCTGCTGTGTACGGGCAGTCTTGTCCGTTATCCGCTCGGCTGGTTCACGGTGCCGGAGCGCCGTCTGCTCGGCATTGTCCGGCTGACGGGCATGGCGCTGTTTCTGCTGGCATTTGCAGCGGCCGGTATCTGGGTTCTGCTGATTTACCGCCGCGCCGTGCCGCTGACCGGTACGGTACTGGAGATACGGAAAGTCCTCAGGCAGACAATTCTCCGCACGGAATGTGAAATCGGCGGGGAATACCGGACGGTTGACCTTCCGCAGGATCGGTCTGACAAGCGGGAATTTGCCGTCGGGGACCGCATTGAGCTGCGCTGTCTCCCGCAGCATCCGAATGAAATCCGGATTTACAGGAAGCGGCGCAAAGCGGAGATCGTGCTTGGCGTAATCGCCGGATGCTTCATGGTCTGGCAGCTGGCTGACTGGCTGACGGAGGATCTGCTGGATATCATCCACCTGAAATGAAGAAGCGGGGAAGACCCCCGCCGGCAAAAATAAAGGCGGCACCGAACCGTGCCGCCCCTTATTTTTTATTCACTTTATGGTGGTTCGCCTGTTCCCGTGCTGATGACAGGCGATGCGGTATATCACATTGCCGTTGCGGCAATTGTGCGGGAGCCTGCGCTCCCAGCATACTGCGCCGAGATTCCGTGCCGGCGGCGTATGCGTCTTTTCCTTCGCAACCATTGACTGCTGCACCGTTTTCCGGCGGAACCGCTCCGCCGATGAAGCATTCCGCGATGCCTCATATCCGCTTTTTGAATCTGCGCTCTGCAGTTGACCTGCCGGTTCGGCAGGCAGGCGGCGGTGTCAGCTTCCATATCGGAAATCGGCTCGCGCTGCCGGCATTTTTGAGCGGGAAGATCCGCCGCCGCAGGCTGTCAGCCGGAATATGTCACACCGCGCACTTGCTGCATGAGCCACCGTCAATGTGCGAATGGCAATGCATCGTATCCATTGGGCTCACACACCTTTCCTGAATCTGGATTGACGGCCGGATCCTCGCTCGGCACCCTTCTTAGGATGCAGTACGGATTCCGATACGATACCGGACGGAAACGCCGCCTGATTCTGTGCGATAAGAACAACGGGGAAACCTCCCGTGCTGAATTGCATTGCATTGACGCTCTTGTTCTTACAGCTTTATTATAGCACAGTTTCTGTCGCTTGTCAATAGTTCCGTGCAACTTTTTTGGAAGTTTTTAGACTTTTTTATGGATTTCCTTGCGAATCCGGGCCGGAAGCGGCTCTCTCCGCCAACTGCGCAACGCAGGACTTGACAAACTCCGGAAAATCGGTTAGAATGAATGACGGTGCCGGCCTCGGACAGAGGAGGCATACATTATTATTTTACGCCCGGATTTCATCCGGCAGAATGGAGAAAACTTATGGCAGATCAGATTATGAACGGACAGGACAATGAACTGATGGACGCCCCTGAGCTTTACACTCTGGTGGATGAGGAGGGAAATGAGAAGCTCTTTGAGCTGATCGACCTGCTTGAAGAAAACGGCAGCCTCTATTTTGCGCTGATTCCCCATGTGGAGGATCCCGCGGAGCTGCTTGAGGAATGCGAGCTTGTTGTGCTCGCCGTGCAGAAGGATGAGGGCGGAAATGATATCCTCGTCCCGATCGAGAGCGATGAGGAGTATGACCGCATCGCACAGATTTTCCTGGATCGTCTGGAGGACGATGAGGAGCTCGATGACGAGGACGCGGAATAATTGCAGCGAAATTGTCAGAATATCCAAACGGCGTTAGAAAAATTGGTTGAATCTGCCAGTTGATTTTTCCGGCGTTCCGTGGTATACTATTAGCAAGAAACAAGCAGATGCGAAAAAAGCATTCTGCCTTGTGCGACCAAGCCTGATTTGATATAATCCAACATTTGTGAATAGGGAATCAAGTCTCTGCGTCAGGATTGCAGACCTCCCGCATCAGCGGTTGCCAGGGAGCGAGAGCGGCGCAGGCGGGTACCCACCTGCTTCGAGCGGGTTTTATTCCTCAGGCGACGGCAAGGCGGAGTTTGCAGTCTACGGGCGGATCCGAACAGGATTCGCCCGATTTTTATGCCCTGCGGCCGGAAACGGCGCGTTT
Organism: Oscillospiraceae bacterium; assembly: GCA_017414145.1. Next base: position 25,209 of record JAFPQL010000079.1, read on the forward strand.
TCTCATTTCGCCCATTGCATTTTACCGTTTATTATGGTATAATAATTCTGTATGCCGGAACAGCGGACGGAAGGAGGGGCAGATATGCGGATGCAAACGGCGGAAATCGCGGACGGTGTGCGCTGCACCGAGGTCATTGATGCCAAGCTGCGCGGCTGCCTGCTGTCGCTGCATTTTGCGCTGCGGCGCGATGAAAAAACGGCGCCCGTCCACGCGCTGCTGACCGATCTGCTGACCGGTTCCTCCGCGGATTATCCCGCGCCCGGTGCGCTGACCGCAAGGCTCGATTCGCTCTATGCGGCGGATTTCCCCGGCTCGCTGCACCTGTGCGGCGATGCCGCCGATCTCTGCTTTTCTGCCTCATGGCTGGACGACGCCTACGCGATGAACGGGGAATCCGTGACGGAGCAGATGCTCACGCTCGTGCTGAACTGCCTGTTCCGTCCGCACGCGGAAAACGGCGCGTTCGATGCGGAGCGCTTCCGCATCTGCCGGCAGAATCTGCTCGACGACATCGACGCGGCTGTCAACGACAAGCGTGCCTATGCGCTCCGGCGTGCGACGGCGCTTTCCTTTGCCGGTACGCCCGCTGCCATCCCGCCGCAGGGGACGCGGGCATATGCCGAAACGGTCACGGCTGCGGACTGCTTTGCCGTCTGGCAGGAGATCCTGCACACCGCGCCGGTCGATCTGATCGCCGTGCTGCCTGCGGAAAAGCCGCTGCTGCGGCAGCGCCTGACGGCCGCGTTCTCCGGAATCCGGCGGACGCCGCAGACCGTCTCCTTCTTTTCGCCCGCGCCGATGCGTCAGACCGTGCAGACCGTCACGGAGTCCATGGACATGACGCAGTCCCGGCTGATTCTGACTTATCAGTATGACCGCGCAAGCCGCGAGGTCATGACGCTGCTCTGCCGGATGCTCTCCGGCACGGGGAATTCCCTGCTCTTTGCGAATGTCCGCGAGCAGCAGGGGCTGTGCTATGACTGCTCTGCGTCCTTCTCCCCTGCCAAACAGGCGCTGATGATCGAATGCGGCGTCCGACCCGGCACGGAGGCGGCGGCAGAAGCGGCGATCGCTGCGCAGATCACCGCGCTGCAAACGGGGAATTACCCGTCCGGACTGCCCGGC
>JAFPQL010000080.1 GCA_017414145.1 Oscillospiraceae bacterium
GAAGGAGGGTTGCTTTTATGGAAGACAGACTGCAAATCATCAAGTCCAAAGGAAACAGCCGGATTTCGATCGGCATCATGCCCGGCCATTATGCGACAAACCACTCCCATGTCAATTACTATGTTGACATGACCTCGATCAAGACAAGCTGGAAAATGGCAAAGGAAGCGGCATGGGAGCTCGGAAAGCACCTGAGCGGCACTTATGTGGATACGATTATCTGCCTGGAGGAGACGGAGATTCTCGGCGCGTTTCTCGCGGAGTATCTCTCGCAGGGCGGAATCAATCAGGGGAGCGACATCAACCTCGTGACGCCCGAACTGAACGCAGTCAATCAGATGATTTTCCGCGACAATGTGCAGAAGAAGATCTGGGGAAAGAAGGTGCTGGTTCTGGTCAGCTCCGTCTCGACCGGAAAGAGCATTGACCGTGCGGCGGACTGCCTGAAATACTATAACGGCGATCTGGTCGCAGTGGGTTCGATCTTCTCGGCAATCGACAGTCTGGGCGAACTGGAGATTCACGCCCTGTTTACAGCGGGCGATCTGCCGCATTATGAGAGTGTCTCTGCCGCGGAATGCCCTCTTTGCAGAAACGGCGTCAAGGTCGATGCGCTGATCAACAGCTTCGGCTACTCCAAGCTATGACAATCTGAAACGGAATGCTCCGGCACGGTCATCAGGGCTGTGCCGGAGATATTTTGTGCATGGGACAGCATAGAATGAAACCGGACGCGGCTTGACAGAACGCGGAAGCTGTGGTATACTACCCTAATGTATACACATCAAAAGAAGGCGGGGTATTTTCGCAATGAACGGAGCAATCGGATTTCTCATCAACAGCCTGCTGCTCGGTGCGGGACTGGCAATGGATGCCTTTTCCGTGTCGGTGGCAAACGGACTTCAGGATCCGCAGATGCAGCGGAAGCGCCGATGTCTGATCGCCGGCACCTTTGCGCTGTTTCAGTTCCTGATGCCGCTGGCAGGCTGGGCAGTTGTCCGGACGGCGGTGCATCTGTTTCACTCATTTGAGCCGTATGTGCCGTGGATTGCGCTGATTCTGCTGGTGCTGATCGGCGGGAAGATGCTGCTGGACGGTCTGCGCGGCGGCGAACAGGAGGAGGGTGCCTGTCTGGGCATCGGGACGCTGCTGCTGCAGGGCATCGCAACCTCGATTGACGCGCTGTCTGTCGGCTTCACGATTGCGGAATACGGCACGGGTGCGGCATTTGTCTGTGCGTCGCTGATTGCCGCCGTAACCTTTGCAATCTGCACCGCCGGCATCTGGATCGGCAAACGGTTCGGCAACCGGTTCTCCGGCGGAGCGGCTGTTTTAGGCGGCCTGATTCTGATCGGCATCGGCATCGAGATTTTCCTCGGCAGCCGTTGACTCCGCGTTCCGGCAGAGACCGCATCGCACAGCCCCTGAGCGGTAAAAACGCTTCGGGGGCATTCATTTTGCCTGATTGCGGCAGAATCGGGGCGGTGCGCGGTGTCCGGTTGACAGATGCGCCGGAATATGGTATGATAACAGCAGGAAATCCGCAGCGGAAAGGGGGCGTCTGTATGCTGACAGGGCGGTATCGGATGGCGGGCAGAGTGGTTGAAATCTGTGCGCGGTATCCGGATGTGCTCGATCTCTGCCGCGGGTATGAATCGGCGGGGATCCCGGATTTCAGCGTTGCGGTCACGGACGCCGATCTGGCACTGGAACGGGAAAAATCCGCACGGGAGGCATTGGCCGAGGGGCGGGCTGTGCCGTCCTTTACCGATGCGGAGCTGGAGGAAACCGCAGTCTGCCGCAAGATTGCCGAGCAGATGCCGGCATACGGCACGGTGCTCTTTCACGGCTCGGCGGTCGCTGTTGACGGACAGGCATATCTGTTCACGGCGAAGTCCGGCACGGGAAAATCGACGCATACAAGGCTCTGGCGGGAGATGCTCGGTTCACGCGCCGTCATGGTCAATGACGACAAGCCGCTGCTGCGCATGGACGCGGACGGCTTTCTTGCCTGCGGCTCGCCCTATAACGGCAAGCACCGCCTCGGCAGCAATCTGGAGGTTCCGCTCAAAGCGCTCTGCATTCTGACCAGAGCGCAGGAAAACCGCATCGTGCGCATCACGAAGCAGGAGGCATATCCGATGCTGCTGCAGCAGGTATACCGTCCGGCAAATCCCGCCGCACTCAAAAAAACACTGACGCTGATTGACCGGCTGGCGGCTGTTACGCCGCTCTTTCGGCTCGGCTGCAATATGGAACCGGAGGCGGCTCTGGCCGCGTACCGGGCGATGAAAGGATGAATCATATGAAACTCAGCAGCAGCTTTCTTTCTCATCAGGACGGCAGCGAGACGCTGCTGGTGCCGACGGGTGCCGCAAAATTTGCCGGACTGGTCCGCAGCAATCCGACAGCGGGAATGATTCTCGCCTGTCTGGAGCAGGAGACGACCGAGGAGCAGATTACCGACCGGCTCTGCGCGGCATATCAGGGGGCAGAACGGGATACCGTCCGCCGCGATGTCGCACGGATTCTGGAGCAGCTTCGCGGCATCGGTGCGCTGGATGAGTAAGACGACCTTTGAGGACGAGCTTCGCCGTACCGGCAGGCTGATTTATACGAATGTCGGGGACTCCATGCAGCCGCTGATCCGTCAGGGCCGCGATCTGGTCGTGATTGAGCCGGCAAAGGGCAGGCTGAAGCGGAATGATGTGCCGCTCTACCGGCGGGACTCCGGACAGTATGTGCTGCACCGGATTCTCCGGGTGCGGGCGCAGGATTATGTCCTCTGCGGGGACAACCGCACCGGGAAGGAAACGGGCATCACCGACCGGCAGATCGTCGGGGTGCTGACCGCGGTCATCCGCGGCGGAAAGACCCTGTCCGTACACAGTCTGCGGTACCGGCTGTATGTTTGCATGATCCGGATGCGCCGTCCGCTGCGGGTACTCCGTGTGAAGCTGCGCGGACTGCTGCGGCGCGGCAGACAGACAGGGAATCAGAAATGAAGCATCAGGGAACGGTCCGGTGGCTCTGGCGCGTCACCGGCAGAAAAAAGATTTATGTTGCGGTGCTGGCGCTGCTGCAGGGGCTGCTCGGCGGCTCCGGTGTGCTGTATGCGCTGCTGCTGCGGAAAATTGTCGATGCGGCAGTGGGCGGCGATGCGGCAGGCTTCCGGCTGGCAGCCGTACAGACGGTCGGGCTGGTTGTCATGCAGATTCTGCTGCACACGGCAATCCGGCATCTGGAGGAGCGCTGCCGCGCCCTCGTGGAAAACACGCTGAAGGAACGGCTGCTGCATGAGCTGCTGGTCCGCGATTACGCGTCGGTCAGCGCGGTGCATTCGGGTGAATGGCTGAACCGTCTGACCGGTGACTGCGCGGTGGTCGCCAATCAGTTCACGGATATCCTGCCGGGAATCGTCGGCATGACGGTCCGGCTGGTCAGCGCGGCGTTCATGCTCATCGTGCTGGAAAAACGCTTTGCGCTTCTGCTGCTCCCGCTGGGCGGCGTGATGCTGCTGCTGACGCTGCTGTGCCGGCGGCGGCTGAAATCCCTGCACAAATCCGTGCAGGCGCAGGACGGAAAGCTCCGGATCTTCCTGCAGGAGCGCCTCGGCGCGCAGATGCTGCTGCGCTCCTTTGCCGCGGAACCGCAGACCGAACGGGAAGCCGCGGAGAAAACGGCGGCGCATATGGCGGCGCGCATGAAGAAGACCCGCTTTTCCAATCTGTGCAGTCTCGGCTTTCTGCTCTGGGTGTACGGGCTGTATTTATTCGGCATCTGCTACTGCGGCTGGGGGATTCTGCACCACACGGTCTCCTACGGCACGCTGACAGCCGTCACACAGCTCATCGCGCAGATTCAGTCGCCGTTTGCAAATCTGACCGGCTATCTGCCGCGGTATTACACAATGCTGGCGAGTGCGGAGCGTCTGACGGATGCGGAGCGGTTTGATCCGGACTGTGTCCGCGACCCGCTGCCGCTCAGCGATGTCCGGCAGGCATACGAACAGATGACGGCGATGGAGCTGCGGGATGTCAGCTTTGCGTATCTCCCCGCGGCGGATACCGTAGAAGACGGCGCCCGGCTGCCGAATCCGCAGGCGGTCAGCGGCATTTCCCTTTCCGTGCGAAAGGGCGAGTTTGTCGCGCTGACGGGGCCGAGCGGCTGCGGAAAATCGACGCTGCTGAAGCTCCTGACCGGCATTTACCGCCCCGCAGAGGGCAGACGCTTTCTGCGGATGAGAAACGGCACCGAAACCGGAACCGATGCCGCATGGCACAGACTTTTTGCGATTGTGCCGCAGGGCAATCAGCTCATGAGCGGGAGCATCCGGTCTGTCGTCGCCTTTTCCGACCCCGATGCCGCAGGGGATGACGCCCGCATTGCGGCGGCGCTGCGGGTTGCCTGTGCGGCGGAATTTGTCGGGGCGCTGGAGCAGGGCGCGGATACGCTGCTCGGAGAACGCGGTGCGGGGCTCTCGGAGGGACAGATGCAGCGCCTTGCGATTGCGCGGGCGGTCTTTTCGGACAGTCCGGTGCTGATTCTGGATGAGGCGACCTCCGCGCTGGATGCGCAGACCGAACAGCAGGTGTTGCGCAATCTCCGGCAGATGACCGACCGCACGGTGCTGATCGTCACGCACAGACCTGCCGCGCTGCAATACTGCGACCGGGTGCTGCGCTTTACGGAAGCGGGCATCCGCGAAGAAGCAAAGGAGTGAGGACAATGCCCTCTGACAAGGCATATCTGGAATTTGTACTGGAACAGCTCGCCGGACTGGACGGCATCACATTCCGCCCGATGATGGGGGAATATCTGCTCTACCGGCATGGCATTCTGTTCGGCGGAATCTACGACAACCGTTTTCTGGTCAAGCAGGTGCCGGCAGCGCTGCGGCTGATGCCGGATGCCCCGCGGGAAATTCCCTACGAGGGCGCGAAGGCGATGCTGCTCGTTGAGGAGCTCGAAAATCCGGATTTCCTCTGCCGGCTGATTCCGGCGATTGCGGAGGAGCTGCCGCCGCCGAAGCCGCGCAGGCCAAAGCGTTCCTGACATAAATGAAAAAAGAGCCGATCCGGCATCAGTTGAACCGGGTCGGCTTTCTCTCCTGCAAATGAAAACAGCGCTCCGGAACCGGAACGCTGTCTCTGCCGCGGAAACATCCGCGAGGGTGGGTAAAGGGATTCGAACCCTTGGTCTTCGGGACCACAATCCGACGCTTTAACCAACTAAGCTATACCCACCATATTCAATTTATCTTCACGGAGCGGAAAGCTCCGGTGATGACCGGACGCGCC